>JAFKFE010000959.1:0-1374 GCA_017308345.1 Alphaproteobacteria bacterium
AGTCGACACTGATGCGCGTGCTGGCCGGCGGCTACCGGCTGGACGGCGGCTCACTCACACTGGACGGCGAGCCGCTCCGCATGCGAAACGCCCGCGACGCGGCCAGGCATGGCATCGGCATGGTGTTCCAGGAACAGTCGCTGGTGCTCAACCTGACCGTCGCCGAAAACATCTATCTCGGCGAGGAGGACCGCTTCACCCGCTTCGGCCTCGTCAACTGGCGCGCCATGAACGCGGCGGCGCGCCGGCAGCTCGCCAAGATCGGCGTTGACATCGACGTCACGGCGCGCACCTCCGAACTCACCTTCGCCGCGCGCCAGATGGTCGAGCTCGCCAAGGCACTGACGCTGGAAGAGATGGTCGAGCGTCCGCTGCTCATCCTGCTCGACGAGCCGACCTCGGTGCTCAACGCCGCCGATATCGAGGTGCTGTTCGCGCGGGTGCGCTCGCTCAAATCCCGCGCGAGCTTCGTCTTCGTGTCGCATCGGCTCGACGAGGTGCTGGCGATTTCCGACCGGGTCTACACGATGAAGGACGGCGCCGTCGTGGCCGAGCATCGCGCGGCGGACGTCACCGCGCCGGAGCTGCACGAGATCATGGTCGGGCGCGGGCTGCAGGCCGAATATTACCGCGAGGCGCGCCAGCAGCCGCCCGGCGAAAGGATCATGGTCGAGGCCAAGGGGCTGGGCGCGAACGGGTTTTATCATGGCGTCGATCTTTCGATCCGCGCCGGCGAGATCGTCGGCATTGCCGGCGTCGTAGGCTCCGGCCGCGAGGAGGTGACGCGCACCGTTGGCGGCTTCCTGCCGCATGATGCGGGCGAGATGAAGATTGCCGGCGATACAGTGCGTTTCGGCTCGCCGGAACCGGCGGTGCGTAAGGGCATCGGCTATGTGCCGCGCGAGCGCAGGCTGGAAGGCCTGGTGATGTTCCTGTCGATCGCGGAGAACATTTCACTGGCGGACCTCGCGAGCGTCATGCGCAATGGCGCCATCGACTACGGCAAGGAGCGGCGGCTTGCCGCCGACTGGATCAAACGGCTCTCGATCAAGGCGCCGGGACCCGACGCCGCCTGCCGCAAGCTCAGCGGCGGCAACCAGCAGAAAGTGGTGCTGGCGCGCTGGATGACGGCGGGCTCGCGCATCCTGGTGCTCGACCATCCGACGCGCGGCCTCGATGTCGGCGCCAAGGAAGAGGTCTACGAGCTGGTCCGCGATCTCTCCGAGCAAGGCGTGGCCATTCTTCTGATCTCCGACACGCTCGAAGAGACGATCGGCCTGTCGCATCAGGTGCTGGTGATGCGCGACGGCGAGATCACCGCGCGCTTCGATGCCAGCCCGGGCAACAAGCCGGATCAGGTCGAATTGCTACGAG
>JAFKFE010000959.1:1387-2219 GCA_017308345.1 Alphaproteobacteria bacterium
CGAGCGATGGTGTGAGCCGATGAATGAAACGTTCTCCATAAAGCAGGTGTTCGAGGGCAAGTGGACACAAGGCGCCATCCCACTGGTCCTGCTCGTCGCCTTGTTGCTGATCATCGAGATCGCCGCGCCGGGCTTCCTGACCGGCGAGACGCTGTCGCTGCTCTTCGCCAACACCGCCGTGCTGTTCATCCTGGCCACCGGCGTCACCTTCGCGATCCTGCTCGGCGGCATCGACCTCTCAATCCAGGCGGTCGCTTCGCTGGCGAGCGTGATGCTGGCGCAATTGCTGCCCTCGCTCGGCTTCGCCGCCTTTCCGGTGGCGATCCTGTCCGGCCTCGCCTTCGGGCTGCTGAGCGGCATCGTGCATGTCAAGCTGCGCGTGCCGTCCTTCGTGGCGACCCTCGCCACCGGCGGCGTGGTCACCGGCCTGGCGCTCTGGGTCTCCAACGGCCGCGCCATCACCATCGAGGAAGCCGGGCGCGAAAAGACCGCGTGGATCAACGCCACGATTTTCGGCCTGCCGATGGTGGTGCTGATTTCGGCCCTGATCGGCATCGTCAGCTTCCTGGCGCTGCGCTACACCCGTTTCGGCCGCCAGGCGATCGCGGTCGGCGCCGGCGAGCCGGCGGCCTGGGCGGCGGGCATCAATGTCGACCGCACCAAGATCATTGCCTTCGCCACGTCGGGCATGCTGGCGGCGATCGCCGGCGTGGTGCTGGCGGCAAGGCTGTCGAGCGGCTCGCCAGTCTTGGCCAACCAGTTGCTCCTGCCCGCCATCGCCGCCCTCATCGTCGGCGGCACGGCCATCACGGGCGGGCTGGGCGGCGTTGCC
>JAFKFE010000602.1 GCA_017308345.1 Alphaproteobacteria bacterium
GAAGCGACTGGTGGAGACGCCACTGCCGGAAGGCGTGCTGCTCAACGTCAATTTCCCGAACTGCGCCCCAGACGAGATCGAAGGCACCGTCGTCACTTCGCAGGGCAAGCTGGTCCACAGCCTGTGGGTGGACGAGCGCCGCGACGGGCGCGGCCTGCCTTACTACTGGCTGCGCTTCGGCCGCGAGCCGGTCGAGGGCAAGAAGGGAACGGATCTCCACGCGTTGCGAAACCGGCTGATTTCGGTGACGCCGCTGCAGCTTGACCTCACCGCCCATGAACTCCGCGACCAACTGACCAAGGCGCTGTCATGAACAAGGCATTGGCATGAACAAGGCATTGGCATGAACACGGCCGTCGACGACCGCGAGGGTTTCGCCGCTTTCCTGCTCAGGCTGCGGGGCAGGGGCGCGGCGCCGAAGGCGCTGGTCGCCGCCTTCGAGGCGACGCCGCGGCGCGGTTTCCTGTCGGCCCAGTTCCATGCGATCGCCTGGTCGGACGGCATGCTGCCGATCGAATGCGGCGAGGCGATCGAGGGGGCCGATCTGCAGGCAGCCGTGATCGCCGCGCTCCACATCGAGCCGGCCAACCGCGTGCTCGAGATCGGCACCGGCTCGGGCTACACGGCCGCGGTCATGTCGCGGCTTGCGGCGCGCGTCATGACGATCGACCGCTACAAGACCCTGACCGAGCAGGCAAAGCAGCGTTTCGAGGCGCTTGCCATCAGCAACGTCATCGCCCGCCAGGCCGATGGTTCGAATGGCCTGCCCAATGAAGGACCGTTCGACCGTATCGTCGCCTGGGCGGCCTTCGACAGCCTGCCGCGCTTCCTGCTCGACCAGTTGTCGAGCGGCGGCGTCGTCATCGCGCCGATCGGTCCGGAGGAAGGCGAGCAGGTGCTGGCCAAGCTCACCAAGGTGGGCAGCCGCTTCGAGCGCGAGGACATCGGCATGGTCAGGCTGCAGCCGGTCCTGCGCAGCGTGGCTGCCGTCATCTGATAGGTGCCTGGCGGCTCCGCCAAAATTTCCGCCAATGTTTTAAGAAAATTTTCGTCGGATTCTAATGGGTTAACCCGACAGTAACATTAACGCGCTTTAATCATGGCCAGTTTGTACCGGGTCTGTGCGGGTTAGTGCGATGCAATTCAATCACTTGAAGGCAAACAGGCGCAATCTGGCGCGCGGTTGCGCGGTCCTCATGATTGCCGGCGCGGCGGCCGGGTGCAGTTCCCAGTCGATGCGTTTCAATGGCGTCGATGACGTCTTCACGTCATCCACCAACAATCAGCGCGCCATCATCAACAAGCAGAATGTCGACCAGCCCTATCCGGGCGACACGGTCGCGCCCGCGCCGGTCGACGGCGCTCACACCC
>JAFKFE010000603.1 GCA_017308345.1 Alphaproteobacteria bacterium
CGACGAAGTTCTTCTCGTCCATCAGCGGGAACATCGCCTTCGCTTCCGAAGGCGTGATCAGCTCGGTGTCCATGCCGAGCACGTCGTCAACTGCGGCGGCCTGTGGGCGCGCGAGATCGGCCGCATGGTCGGCGTCGAGCTGCCGGTGCTGGCGATGGAGCACATGTACCTGCTCACCGAACCGATGCCGGAGGTCGAGGAATTCAACAAGTCGACCGGCCGCGAGATGATCGGCGTGCTCGACTTCAAGGGCGCGATCTACACCCGCCAGGAGCGCAACGGCATCCTGCTCGGCACCTATGAGAAGGCCTGCAAGCCGTGGTCGCCGGTCAACACGCCGTGGGATTTCGGCCACGAGCTTTTGCAGCCCGACATCGACCGCATCGCGCCGTCGCTGGAAATCGGCTTCAAGCATTTCCCCGGCATCGAGAAGGCCGGCATCAAGCAGATCATCAACGGCCCCTTCACCTTCGCGCTCGACGGCAACCCGCTGGTCGGCCCGGTCCAGGGCCTGACCAATTTCTGGTGCGCCTGCGCGGTCATGGCCGGCTTCAGCCAGGGCGGCGGCGTCGGCCTCGCGCTGTCCAACTGGATGGTGCATGGCGATCCTGGCTTCGACGTCTGGGGCATGGATGTCGCCCGCTTCGGCGAATGGGCGACGCTGCGCTACACCAACGCCAAGGTTCGTGAAAACTATTCGCGCCGCTTCTCGATCCGCTTCCCCAACGAGGAGTTGCCGGCCGCCCGTCCGGCGCAGACGACGCCGCTCTACGACACCATGCTTGCCAACAACGCCGTCATGGGCGACTCGTGGGGCTTGGAAACCCCGCTCTGGTTTGCGCCCAAGGGCACCGAGCCGAAGGACATCGTCTCCTTCCACCGCTCCAACGACTTCGGCCCGATCGGCGAGGAGGTGCGCGCCACCCGCGAGAAGGTTGGCGTCACCGAGATCGCCAACTTCGCCAAATACGAGGTCTCCGGCCCGGGCGCGGAAGATTTCCTCAACCGGCTGATGACCAACCGCATGCCGAAGGTCGGCCGCATCGTGCTGACCCCGATGGTCAACGAGTTCGGCAAGCTGATCGGCGACTTCACCATCGCCAAGACCGGCGAGGACCGCTTCATGATCTGGGGCTCTTCAGCCGCGCAGAAGTATCACATGCGCTGGTTCGAAAAGCACCTTCCGAAGGACGGCCCAAGGGCATCAGAGGTGCGCATCCACCGCTTCGACCAGACGCTGGTCGGCCTCTCCATCGCCGGGCCGAAGTCACGTGACCTGTTGCAGAAGCTGGTCGATGTCGACGTCTCGACCAAAGCCTTCCGCTTCATGGATTTCCGCGAGATGGCGGTCGGCGGCGCGCCCTGCATGGT
>JAFKFE010000604.1 GCA_017308345.1 Alphaproteobacteria bacterium
CACCGGCACGTCGGCCAGCTCCGGCGGCACCAGGCTTTCGACCAGCGCCTTGCCGTCGGCGGTGCTGACGCCCTCGGAGACGGCGACGATGCAGCGCTTGTGGCGGTCCAGCTTTTCGCGCACGTCTTCGATGAAGCGCTTCGCCGAGAAGGCGCGCTCCGGCACATAGACCAGATGCGGGCCGCTGTCGGGATCGAGCTGCCATGCGGCCGCGGCGGCGGTCAGGAAGCCGGCATGCCGGCCCATGACGATGCCGACATAGATGCCGGGCAAAGCGCGGAAATCGAGATCGACCGACAGGAAGGCGCCGGCGACGAACTCGGCCGCCGAGATGAAGCCCGGCGTGTGGTCGTTCTCCTCGAGGTCGTTGTCGATGGTCTTCGGCGCGTGCACGAAGGCGATCGAGCCGCCGGCGGCATCGGTCAGGATCTGCTGGGTGCCCGACGTGTCGTTACCGCCGATATAGATAAAGGCGTCTGCGCCGGCCTTTTTCAGCCCGTTCAGGATCACCTCGCAATAGGCGGCGTCAGGCTTGTCGCGCGTCGAGCCAAGGGCGGCGCTCGGCGTGCCGGCGATCAGCCGCAGCCTGTCCTCGGGGACGGCGGAAAGATCGACATAGTTGCCGTCGCGTATGCCGCGCACCCCGTGGATCGAGCCCAGCACCCTTGCGCCGGGATGACGCTTGCGGATTTCCAGCGTGGCGCCGACGACTGTCTGGTTGATGACGGCGGTCGGGCCGCCGCCCTGCGCGATGACGAAGGTTCCAGCCATGCTTTTGCTCCCGGGGCGAAGGTTTTCAGGCACCTTCGCCTGTCTTGCGGCGTCGCGCAACGGGAGATGGAGGAAAGGATCAGACCACGACGACCGGGTTCTTCTTGGAAACGCGGCTGTAGAGGTCGATGATGTCCTGGTTGATCAGGCGCACGCAGCCCGACGACATCGCCTGGCCGATGCTCCACCATTCGGGCGAGCCGTGGATGCGGTAGCCGGTGTCCTTGCCGTTCTGGTAGATGTAGAGCGCGCGGGCCCCAAGCGGGTTGGTGACGCCCTGCCATTTCACCAGTTCGGGCTTGCGCTGGATCATTTCCGGCGGCGGCGTCCACACCGGCCATTCGCGCCCGTACTGGATGTTGGCGCGGCCCGACCAGCGGAAGCCGTCCTTGCCGATGCCGACGCCGTAGCGGATGGCGTCGCCGCCCGGCTGGACCAGATAGAGCATGCGCTCCTCAAGATGGACGACGATGGTGCCAGGCGCCTCGCCGGTCTTGTCGACGACGATCTGCCGACGGAACTGCGGCTTGACCTTCTGCCACGGCACCTCCGGCACCTGGAAGCCGCCATCGGTGAGCGAGGCGTACATGACGTCGGGGCCGGTGATGTTCTTGTCGACGCTGATGGCCGGGCGCATGGGCGGCACGGAGCCGGTGACGGTGTTGTCGAGCTGCATCTGAGGCAGGTCGAGCGTGTCGGTGGTGCTGCAGCCGGCAAGGCCGAGCAGCGCCATGGCGCCGGCGCCCGAAAGCACGGCGCGGCGGGAAAGCTGAATTTCGGTATCGATTGCGGCGCCGTTGGAAGGCGGCGTCAGACTTTGCGGCAACTCGCGCATGCACCAAACCCTACGTTGCCGGCGGGAAGCATGGTCCGGCCGGATCGCAGGCATTTTCGCCACTCATGGTTGAAAAAGGGTGAAAGCGAGGGGACCGGGCTTAACCCTAACGGATCGTTGCGGCGGCCGATGGGCCCGCGGCCCAAGCGCTGAAGATTTTCGCCGCAGATTTTTCCAACGGGCCCTTTACATTCCCGGCGACCCCAGGATTTATCCTTTTCTTTGCGCTCAAGGAGCAGGGAAATGTCCTTAGAAAACTGGGCCGCCTTCGCCGCCGCCTCTTCCATCCTTCTCGTCATTCCAGGCCCGACGATCCTGCTGGTCGTCTCCTACGCGCTGGGACAGGGCTGGCGCACCGCGCTGCCGATGGCGGTGGGCGTGGCGCTTGGCGACTTCACCGCCATGACGCTGTCGATGCTCGGCATCGGCGCGCTGCTCGCGGCTTCGGCCACCGTGTTCACCGTGCTCAAGGTGGCCGGCGCCGGCTATCTCATCTATCTCGGCATAAAACTGTTCCGCGCCGGCGGCGCGCTGAAGGCCGAGCCGCGCACCGACGCGGTGTCGGCGGCAAGGATGATGGCGCATGCCTGGCTGGTGACGGCGCTGAACCCGAAGAGCATCACCTTCTTCGTCGCCTTCCTGCCGCAGTTCCTCGACCGGCACGCCGACTTCTGGCCGCAGATGCTGATCTTCGAGACGCCCTTCCTGACGCTCGCCTTCCTCAACGCCTTCGGCTACGCGCTGATCGCGTCCAGGGCCCGCGCGATCGTGCGCAACCCGAAGGCGATCCGTATCTTCAAC
>JAFKFE010000605.1 GCA_017308345.1 Alphaproteobacteria bacterium
CGACCGGCGTCGCCGCGCGGGCAAGGCGCTCGGACCGCTCGACGGCATCCCTTACACGGCCAAGGACAGCTACAAGGCCAAGGGGCTGACGGTCGCGGCCGGCTCGCCGGCCTTCGAGCATCTGGTGGCCGGCGAAGACGCCTTCACCATCGCACGGCTACGCGCCGCCGGCGCGGTGCTGATCGGGTTGACCAACATGCCGCCGATGGCCAATGGCGGCATGCAGCGCGGCGTCTATGGCCGCGCCGAAAGTCCGTACAACAAGGATTTCCTCACCGCGGCCTTCGCCTCCGGTTCGTCCAACGGCTCGGGGACCGCGACCGCCGCCAGCTTCGCCGCCTTCGGGCTCGGCGAGGAAACCTGGTCGTCCGGCCGCGCGCCCGCCTCCAACAACGCCTTGGTCGCCTACACGCCCTCGCGCGGCGTGATTTCGGCGCGCGGCAACTGGCCTTGGGTGCCGACCATGGATGTGGTGGTGCCGCACACGCGCACCGTTCCCGACATGCTGGAACTGCTCGACGTCATCGTCGCCGATGATGCCGAGACGCGCGGCGATTTCTGGCGCGTGCAGCCCTGGGTGGATATCCCGAAAGCCTCGGCGCTGCGGCCGGCGAGCTACACCGCCCTTCCGCTGCGGGGTGCGCTGCGGGGGAAACGCCTCGGCGTGCCGAAACTGTATATCGGCAAGGATGACGGGGCCGAGCGACCGATCGAGACGCGCGCCTCGGTGCTGGAGCTGTGGCGGCAGGCCGCGCGCGATCTCGAGGCGCTCGGCGCGCAGGTGGTCGAGGTCGATTTCCCCGTCGTCTCCAATTACGAGCGCGACCGTCCCGGCGCGCGCTCCATGGTCGATCGCGGGCTGGTGCCGAAGGAATTCGCCGAGCGCGAGATCTGGGACCTTTCGATCTGGTCGTGGGACGATTTCCTGCGCGCCAATGCCGATCCGGCGATCCCCGATCTTGCTTCGGTCGACGGCTCGAAGATCTTCCCGCGGCCGCCGGGCGCGCTGGCCGACCGCTATGGCGAGGACAGCCTTGACCTTGCCGACTATGTGGAGCGGGCGAAAAAGGGCGTGGCGCCGCTCTCGGGCATTCCCACCATCGAGGCGGGGCTCAAGGGCCTGGAGGCAACGCGCCGTGTCGACTTCGAGGAATGGCTCGACGCCAATGGCCTGGATGCCGTGGTGCTGCCGGCGGTCGCGGATGTCGGCCCGGCCGATGCCGACGTGAACGAGGCTTCCGCCCGGCTTGCCTGGCGCAACGGCACCTGGGTCGCCAACGGCAATCTCGTCTGGCGCCATCTCGGCATCCCGACGGTGACGGTGCCGATGGGCACCATGGCCGATATCGGCATGCCGGTGGGCCTCA
>JAFKFE010000606.1 GCA_017308345.1 Alphaproteobacteria bacterium
GAGCAGGATCTGCTTCTCCTGACCCATCACCTCTTCCAGCGCCTTGATCGACTTTTCACGGCCCACGAAGAGCGGAACGATCATATGCGGGAACACGACTATATCGCGCAGTGGGAGGACTGCGAAAACGCCGTCGCCGGAAGCCTTGGATATCTTGGCCATTGTCCAACCTTTCATGTCGCGGCCGCTAATTTTAGCCAGTCGCGAATCTCATATTAACGACCGAGTGTCGTTCCGCCTACCACCGTTTGTGACGGGAGTTTTACAGCACGGAATCCGGCGCTTCGGCCTTCCGCTGTTAGGTGGATGCGGCCGGGGCAAAGATCAAGGGTTAACATGGCCTTGACGTCCATTCCGTCACCTCGTGGCGGGCCCACACAGCAAAACGGCGCCACGCGGGCGCCGTTCCATGAAAATCATAGGGTCGGGATGCCGTTTCAGGCACTGACGTTGCCCTTCTTTTCCTTCTGCTCGGAATAGATGTAGAGCGGCCGGGCGTTGCCCGAGACCACCTCTTCCGAGATCACCACTTCGCGCACGCCTTCCAGCGCCGGAAGCTCGAACATGGTGTCGAGCAGGATCGCTTCCATGATGGAACGCAGGCCGCGCGCGCCGGTCTTGCGCTCGATGGCTCGCTTTGCGATCGCCGACAGCGCGTTCTCATGGAAGGTCAGGTCGACATTCTCCATCTCGAACAGCCGCTGATACTGCTTGACCAGCGCGTTCTTCGGTTCGGTCAGGATCTGGATCAGCGCCGGCTCGTCGAGGTCCTCCAGCGTCGCCAGCACCGGCAAACGGCCGACGAATTCGGGGATCAGGCCGAATTTCAACAGATCCTCCGGCTCGACCTGGCGGAACAGGTCGCCGGTGCGCCGATCCTCGGGCGAGGCAACGGTGGCGCCGAAGCCGATCGAGGTCTTGCGGCCGCGATCCGAGATGATCTTGTCGAGGCCCGCGAAGGCGCCGCCGCAGATGAACAGGATGTTGGCGGTGTCGACCTGCAGGAACTCCTGCTGCGGATGCTTGCGGCCGCCCTGCGGCGGCACCGAGGCGACAGTGCCTTCCATGATCTTGAGCAGCGCCTGCTGCACGCCCTCGCCCGACACGTCGCGGGTGATCGAGGGATTGTCCGACTTACGCGAAATCTTGTCGATTTCGTCGATATAGACGATGCCGCGCTGCGCGCGCTCGACATTGTAGTCGGCCGACTGCAACAGCTTCAGAATGATGTTCTCGACATCCTCGCCGACATAGCCGGCCTCGGTCAGCGTCGTGGCGTCGGCCATGGTGAACGGCACGTCGATGATGCGGGCAAGCGTCTGCGCCAGCAGCGTCTTGCCGCAACCGGTCGGACCGATCAGCAGG
>JAFKFE010000528.1 GCA_017308345.1 Alphaproteobacteria bacterium
CATGCAGGAAGCCGGCGCGACGGCCGACCTCGAGCTCGCCTACACGATCGCCGACGGCATCGAATATGCGCGCGCCGGCGTCGCGGGAGGCCTCGACATCGACCGCTTCGCGCCGCGCCTCTCCTTCTTCTGGGCGATCGGCATGAACTTCTTCATGGAGGTCGCCAAGCTCAGGGCGGCGCGGCTCTTGTGGTCGAGCCTGATGAAGAAGAACTTTTCGCCGAAGGACGATCGCTCGCTGTCGCTGCGCACCCATTGCCAGACGTCCGGCTGGTCGCTGACGGCGCAGGACCCCTACAACAACATCACCCGCACGATAATCGAGGCGATGGCGGCGACGCAGGGGCATACCCAATCGCTGCACACCAATTCCTTCGACGAGGCGATGGCGCTGCCGACCGACCATTCGGCGCGCATCGCGCGCAACACGCAGCTCATCCTGCAGAAGGAATCCGGCACCACGCGCATGATCGATCCGTGGGGCGGCTCTGCCTATGTCGAGCGGCTGACGCACGACCTGGCGGCGCGCGCGCTTGCCCATATCGAGGAGGTGGAAAACCTCGGCGGCATGGCGGCGGCGATCGAGAAGGGCATTCCGAAGCTGCGTATCGAGGAAGCGGCCGCGCGCACCCAGGCGCGCATCGATTCCGGCGAGCAAATTCTGGTCGGCGTCAACGCGCACCGGCCGCAAACGGATATCGAAGTCGATGTGCTGAAGATCGACAATGCCGAGGTGAAGGCGCGGCAGTTGGCCAAGCTGCAGCGACTGAAGGGCACGCGGGACGTGGCGGCCCTGGAAGACGCGCTGGCGGCGCTGACCCGCGCGGCCGAGGGCGACGAGAACCTGCTCGAATTCGCGGTCCGCGCGGCGCGCGCCAATGCGACCGTCGGCGAGATTTCGCTGGCGCTGGAAAAAGTATTCGGCCGCCACACGGCGGCAGTGCAGACCATCTCGGGCGTCTATCGCGACGCGCTCGGCGACAATCCGGCGCTTGGGCGGTTGCAGGAGAAGATCGAGGCGTTCGAGAAGAAATCCGGCGCAAAGCCACGCATCCTGGTCGCCAAGATGGGCCAGGACGGCCACGACCGCGGCCAGAAGGTGATCGCCAGCGCCTTTGCAGATCTCGGCTTCGACGTGACCGTCGGGCCGATGTTCCAGACGCCGGACGAGATCGCCAAGCTGGCGGTGCAGCACGACGTCGACGTCATCGGCGCCTCTTCGCTCGCGGCCGGGCATCTGACGCTGATCCCCGAGCTCAAGGAAGCGCTGAAGAAGCTCGGCCATGCCGACATGCTGATCGTCGCCGGCGGCGTCATCCCGCCGCAGGACTATGACGCGGTGCTGGCGGCAGGCGCGGCGGAGATCTTCCCGCCGGGAACCGTCATTCCGGAAGCGGCGAACCGGCTGATGGATCGGTTGCTGGCTGATCAGTGAGGGCTTGCTGATTTGGCTGAAAGGTTGTTCTGTAGCAACCGACACAACCAGGGCGCGATCGCGTTTAAGACAGTCATCCATGGGCTCGAGGACGGATCAGGAGCCGTTCTGCTGCCAAGCGAAATGCTTGACGGCTTGAAGCTTCAGGTTGGCGATGAGTTTCAGATCATTGAAACCGACGACGGCCTCATTCTAAGGCCAGTCCGCCACGACGACGAGCAACGGCAAATAAATGCCGCTCACGTTGTCATGGACAAATACGAAGCCGCGCTACGGAAGCTCTCAAAATAGAGGCCGGCAGAGGTCGCGGATGCTATCTTCACTGCGCGTTTCGGTGAGAATCAGCGCAAACGCTGCGATGAGCTGAAGGCTCCCGAACCTCGTCATTCCAGGGCGGAGCAAGGAGCGTAGCGACGCGCGCAGACCCGAGGATGACGAACGCGATGAGCATCTCGGCCAATCGCCAAGACCTGGGATCTGCCAACGCACACCAACCCAACCGGTCAAAACTTCTGTCTTGAGAAACTAATTCTCGGCCTTGTCCGAGAGCCTGACGATTTCCCATTCCTTGCCGTTGACCTTGACGACCTCGCCGACCTTCTTGCCGAACAGCGCCGCGGCCATCGGCGAGACATGGGAAATGCTGCCCTTGGACGGGTCGGCCTCGTCCTCGCCGACGATACGCCAATGCACCTTCTTGCCGTCGTCGCCTTCCAGCGTGACGCCCATGCCGAAGCGCACCACGTCGCTGCCCGGCTCAGGCACTGAAAGCTCGGCGTTCTCGCGCCGCGCGGTCCAATAACGCAGGTCGCGCGAGACCACCGCGATGCGCTCGCGGTCTCCCTTCCTCTCCGCCTTGGCGAGAATGTCGCGCAGGTCGGCCAGATTGTCTTCGATCATGGCCAAGCCACGCTCCGTCACCAGATTGCGGTGGGTGCTGATCGGCCGTTCGCCGACGGCGGCGATAGCGTTTTCGCTGTCTTCTTCGCGGGTGAAAGCTCTG
Source organism: Alphaproteobacteria bacterium (assembly GCA_017308345.1). Taxonomy (GTDB): domain Bacteria; phylum Pseudomonadota; class Alphaproteobacteria; order Rhizobiales; family Rhizobiaceae; genus Mesorhizobium. Next base: position 2,439 of record JAFKFE010000528.1, read on the forward strand.
CTCATCTGATGAACTTAGGGCGGACGCGGCCGACGCACAAGCGGTTTGCCTGAGAAGCCGTTGTGGCACGATTCCTGCGACATGCAGGGCGAAACGCCAGGACCTGTGCCGATGTTGAACAGACGAACGCTGCTTGCCCGGACCGCCGGCCTCGCTGTCGCCGGCGCCTTCGCCGGCAAGGCATCGGCCAAGGCGCTGCCCGGCATCGAGATGGCCGCGATGCGCGGGTCGATCGACGCGACCGAGATCGGCGTGCAGCCGGGCGCGGTCGACGACCAGAGCAAGGCCTTCGCCAAGCTGCTGGCCGAAGCCAGCGACCGCGACCAGCCGGTATTCCTGCCGCCCGGCACCTATCTCGTCTCGAACCTCAAACTGCCGGCCCGCACGCGGCTTTCGGGCGTGCCGGGCGCGACACGCATCGTCTATGGCGGCAACGGCCACCTGATGATGGCCGAACAGGCAGAGCATATCGAGCTCACCGGCCTGGTCCTCGACGGCAGCAACCGCTGGCTGGCCGACTACACGCAAGGCCTGCTCGACCTTCGCCGCGTCGGCCATCTCGTCATCGACAATTGCCAGGTGACCGGCAGCGGCAAGAACGGGCTGGCGCTGGAGCATGCCGTCGGCCGCGTCGGCCGCTCCGACATTTCGGGCGCGGCGGATGCCGGCATCTATTCGGTCGAGGCCGGCGGGCTGGAGATCACGGGCAATAGCGTCTCAGACTGCGCCAATGGCGGCATCCTGGTGCATCGCTGGCAGGCGGCGGAGGACGGCACCATCGTCAGCGGCAACCGCGTGCAGCGCATCGGCGCGAGGAGCGGCGGCACCGGCCAGAACGGCAACGGCATCAACGCCTTCCGCGCCGGCAATGTCATCATTTCGGGCAATGTCGTCTCCGACTGCGCCTTCTCGGCCATCCGCGCCAACAGTTCCAGCAATCTGCAGATCACCGGCAACACCTGCTCGCGCTCGGGCGAGACCGGGATCTATTCGGAATTCTCCTTCGAAGGCGCGATCCTCAGCAACAATCTGGTCGACGGCGCCGCCAACGGCATCTCGATCGTCAACTTCAACGAAGGCGGCCGCATGGCTGTCTGCTCGAACAACATCGTGCGCAACCTCTCGACCACCGGCCCCTACACCGCCGACCCGCCCGGCTTCGGCGTCGGCATCAGCGCGGAAGCCGACACGACCGTCTCCGGCAATGTCGTCGAGAACGCGCCGCTCTACGGCATGCAGCTCGGCTGGGGGCCGTATCTGCGCAATGTCGTGGCGACCGGCAACATCATCCGCCAGGCAGGCACCGGCATCGTCGTTTCGGTCGTCGAAGGCGCCGGTACAGCGGTCATCTCCGACAATGTCATCGACGGCGCGAAAAACGGCGCCATCATCGGCCAGCGCTGGGCCGATCCGGTGACCGGGGACCTGTCGCAGTCAACGGATACCGGCTACGCGCATCTCACAGTCGAGCGCAACAAGGTGAGCTAGGCCGAGGCCACGATAATGTGCGCCTGGATCTTGGCGGCGACCTCGCCATGGCCGTGTCTGTCGGCGATCACGGATTCAGCGTAGTCGGTCGCGGATGCCAATCGTCCCGGCTCCCTCGCCTCGATCTCGTTGCGAAGCAGGGTGCCCTGACAATAGGCCACGGCCGGAACGCGCGGCGAGGATGCACGGCTCTGCTCGGCTATGGTGTCGATCGTCACATCGGAGAAGCCGGCAGCCTCCAGATCGCTACGGATCAGCGCCTTGTCGTGGTAGCCATGCGGCGTGCGCGCCAGGAAGCGCGGCGGATCGTGCGGGAAAATCCGGGCGAGAGCATTCGTCACGTCATCGGCGAATATGTTCTCCTCGATGCGATCCCAGACACTGAACAGGAAATGCCCGCCGGGCCTCAGGACGCGCTTAGCCTCACGATAGGCGGAGGCGCGATCGGGGAAGAACATCGCGCCGAACTGACAGCAGACGAGGTCGAAAGCCGCGTCTTCGAAAGGCAGCTTCAGGGCATCGGCCTGTCGCCACGTGATGCGGTCGTCGGAGCCCTGACGCGAAGCCGCGTAGTCGAGCATCGGCTGGTTGAGGTCCGTTACGGTATAGCTGGCGCCGGGAGAAAGCTGTGGCGCCAGCGCGCGGGTCACGGCCCCGGTGCCCGCGGCGGTTTCCAATATGGCAACGGGTGACGAGGACGCCGCGCGCCGCGCGGTCTCGGCGGCGTAGGCCTCGAAGATCAGCGGCACCATATGGCGATCGTAATTTTCCGGGATCGACCCGGCAAACACCTTGTCCGCTTCCATCATGGCCAGCACCGGGCGCCCGTTTTGATAGTCTCGGAAACTAGCACATTTTTTTTGTCTTGGGCTTATCCGCGCGGCGGATGCGCGTCGGAAAGTCCGCGCGCTAGTTGAGCGCCGCAGTCGGCCGCAGCAAGCCGACCTTGGCTCCGACGCGGCTTTCGACTGCGGGACGGGCCAGTTCGTTGAGCTTTGCCGCAAGCGCTTCATCGCCGCGCAAAAGCTTTGCCAACACCGCGGCGATCATCACCTCCGCCGCCCTGCCGGCGCCGTCATCGCATTTCAAGGCGATGCCCAGGCCAAGCTCGGGCAATGCCGCGCAATAGACGCCTTCGGCGCCGGTCTTGACGAAGATACGGCCCGGTGCTGCCTGCATCAGCGCGACATCGGCCTTGCCGGTGCCGGCGACGAGGAACGGCTCGGCCATGCAGGCCGAAAGCAGCCGCTTTGCCGCCCTGGCGCGCTCGGGCGAAAGGCCCCTGCCCGTCGCCATGCGGGCAAAGCCACGCGCGAAGCTCTTCAGCGGCACGGCATAGGTGGGGATCGAGCAGCCGTCGATACCGCAATGGTCGACGTCATGCGCGGCCCCCGTCACGGATTGCATCGCGTCACGCACCATCTCCTGCAGCGCATGGCCGGCCTTGACGTAGCCGTCATGGGCGATGCCGGCGTGGACGCAGGTGCAAAGGAAGCCGGAATGCTTGCCGGAGCAGTTGTTGTGCAAGGCATTCGGTACGCCGCCGGCGCGGGCGAGCGCGATGGTTGCATCGTGGCTCGAGGGCCAATGCGCGCCGCATTCCAGTGCCGTCCTGTCGAGGCCAGCCTTGGCGAGCATCGCCGTTGCCAGTTCGACATGGACCGGCTCGCCCGAATGCGAGGCGCAGGCCAGCGCCAGTTCGCGGTTGCCGAAGCCATAGGCGTCGGCGGCGCCCGATTCGACCAGCGGCAATGCCTGGATTGCCTTCACCGCTGAGCGCGGGAACACCGGACGTTCCGTGTCGCCGATCTCCCAGACGGGCTTGCCATCGGCATCGAAGACGGAAACCGCGCCGCGGTGCCTGCTTTCAACCACCGCGCCGCGCGTGACTTCGACCAGAACCGGATTTGCCATATCGCCTCCCGCACCAGCGCGCCCAAGGGGCACCGCCTGAACGCGGGCCGCTTCTATCTGATCCGGTCGAGAATGGAAACGTAGTTGGCGACCGCCGCGCCGCCCATGTTGAAGATGCCGCCGAGCCTGGCGCCCGGCACCTGGATGCCGCCGGCCTCGCCGGTCAGTTGCATGGCGGTGAGCACATGCATCGACACGCCGGTGGCGCCGATCGGGTGACCCTTGGCCTTCAGGCCGCCGGACGGATTGACCGGCAGGCGGCCGTCTTTGGCCGTCGTGCCGTCCAGCGCCAGCCTGGCGCCCTCGCCGGGCTTGGCCAGACCCATCGCCTCATATTCGATCAGCTCGGCGATGGTGAAGCAGTCATGCGTCTCGACGAAGGAAAGGTCGTCGAGCGTGACGCCGGCATTCTTCAGCGCCTGGTTCCAGGCATGCTCGCAGCCCTCGAAGGCCAGGATGTCGCGCTTCGACATCGGCAGGAAGTCCTGGACATGCTCATTGGCGCGGAAGGCGACGGCGCGGCGCATCTTCAGCGCCGTCGCGGTGTCAGTGAGAACGAGCGCCGCCGCGCCGTCCGAGACCAGCGAGCAATCGGTGCGCTTCAACGGACCGGCGACGAACGGGTTCTTCTCGCTCTCCTGGCGGCAGAACTCATAGCCGAAATCCTTGCGCATCTGGGCGTAGGGATTGTCGACGCCGTTCTTGTGGTTCTTGGCGGCGATCATGGCAAGCGCGTCCGATTGGTCGCCGTAGCGCTGGAAATAGGCCTGCGCGATCTTGCCGAAGACACCGGCGAAGCCTGCCGGCGTGTCGCCATCTTCCGGCAGGTAGGAGGCCTTGAGCAGGTTCTTGCCGATCTCCGGACCGGGCGTCGTCGTCATCTGCTCGGCGCCGACCACCAGCACGATGCGGGCGGCGTTGGCGTCGATGGCGCGGATGCCTTGCCTTACCGCCGCCGAACCGGTGGCGCAGGCATTCTCGACGCGCGTCGCCGGCTTGAAGCGCAATCGGTCGTCGGCCTGCAGCACGAGGCTCGCGGTGAAATCCTGCGCGGAGAAGCCGGCGTTGAAATGGCCGAGCACGATTTCATCGACATCGTCCGGGCCGATGCCGGCATGGTCGAGCGCCTCGACGGCGACCTTGGTGATCAGGCCCTCCAGCGTTTCGCCTTCGAGCTTGCCGAAGCGCGAATGCGCCCAGCCGACGATGCATGCGGTCATGGCAGCCTCCATTTGCGCCGCAACCTAACACGATCGCGCGCGGCACGTGATTCAATATTGTTCAACAATGAACCGTTTTCCAGACCTTGGGATGGGCCAGAGCCACACGATCGGTTGATCTCGACGCGAATTTTTTATTGATTGACGCGTCAATAAAAAATAACCTCGTGCCGGAACCGGATCCCCAAATGCCAAAAATCGGAATGGAGCCAGTGCGCCGCAAGGCGCTGATCGACGCGACGATCTCAGCGATCGGCGAGCGCGGATCGCTGGACGTGACGATGTCGGAGATCGCCGGCCGGGCCGGCGTTTCCTCGGCGCTGGCGCATCACTATTTCGGTGCCAAGGACGAGCTTTTGTTCGCGACGATGCGGCACATCCTGACGGAGCTCAACATCGACACAAGGCGCGCCCTGCATGCCGCCGGCACAGCGCGTGAGCGCGTCTCGTCGGTGGTCGCGGTCAGCTTCTCCGATGACCAGTTCCAGCCCGAGATCATCGCCGCCTGGCTTGCCTTCTACGTCGAGGCGCAGAAATCGTCGGCGCTGCGCCGGCTGCTCAAGATCTATGCGCGGCGACTGCATTCCAACCTGATGAGCGGCCTGGCCGGCATCCTGCCCCGCAACGAAGCCGATCGCGTGGCGGAGGCGACCGCGGCGCTGATCGACGGGCTCTATATCCGCCGCGCGCTGAAGGACGGCGTGCCCGACGCGGCCACCGCGATCGCGCTCGTCGAGGACTACCTAGAAACCAAGCTCAATGGACGGAGCCTGCCTTGACCATCCGGCGACCGAATTTCCTGATCGTCATGGTCGATCAGCTCAACGGCACGTTGTTTCCCGATGGACCTGCCGACTTCCTGCATGTGCCGCATCTCAAGGCGCTCGCCCAGCGCTCGGCGCGTTTCGCCAGCAACTACACCGCCTCGCCGCTCTGCGCGCCGGGCCGCGCCTCCTTCATGAGCGGGCAGCTGCCGTCGCGCACCCAGGTCTATGACAACGCCGCCGAGTTCGCCTCCTCGATCCCGACCTACGCGCACCATCTGCGCGGCGCCGGCTATCACACCGTGCTTGCCGGCAAGATGCATTTCGTCGGCCCCGACCAGTTGCACGGTTTCGAGGAGCGGCTGACCACCGACATCTATCCGGCCGATTTCGGCTGGACGCCGGACTATCGCAAGCCCGGCGAGCGCATCGACTGGTGGTACCACAATCTGGGTTCGGTGACCGGCGCCGGCGTCGCCGAGATCACCAACCAGATGGAGTATGACGACGAGGTCGCCTTCCACGCGACGCAGAAGCTTTATGAGTTCGCCCGCGTGTCGGACGATTCGGACCGGCGCCCGTGGTGCCTGACCGTCTCCTTCACCCATCCGCACGACCCCTATGTCGCGCGGCGCAAATACTGGGACCTTTACGAGGACTGCCCGGCGCTGGAGCCGGCGGTGGGCTTCATCCCCTACGACAGCCAGGACCCGCATTCGAAGCGGCTCTACAAGGCATCCGACTACGACAGTTTCGACATCACGCCGGAGCAGGTCCGCCGTTCGCGGCGCGGCTATTTCGCCAACATCTCCTATCTCGACGACAAGGTCGGCGACTTGCTGTCGGTGCTGGAACGCACCCGCATGGCCGACGACACGATCGTGATGTTCTGCTCCGACCATGGCGACATGCTGGGTGAGCGCGGCTTGTGGTTCAAGATGTGCTTCTACGAGGGCGCGGCGCGGGTGCCCCTGATGATGGCCGGCAAGGGCATCAAGGCCGGACTGATCAAGACGCCCGTCTCCAATCTCGATGTGGCGCCGACGCTCTGCGACCTCGCCGGCATCGACATGAGCGGGATCGCGCCATGGACGGACGGCCAGTCGCTGCTGCCGCTCGCCGGCGGCAAGGAGCGCTCGGCGCCGGTTCTGATGGAATACGCGGCCGAAGGCTCTTACGCGCCGATGGTGGCGATCCGCGAGAGCAAATACAAATTCGTCCATTGCGAGCTCGATCCGCCGCAGCTCTTCGACCTCGACGCCGATCCGCGCGAGCTCGACAACCTCGCGACCAGACCGGCCTACGCCGATCTGGTCTCGGCCTTCATGGAAAAGGTCCGCGCGCGCTGGAACATGGCGAGCTTCGACGCCGCCGTGCGCGAAAGCCAGGCGCGCCGCTGGGTCGTCTATCCGGCGTTGCGCAACGGCGCCTACTACCCATGGGAGTTCCAGCCGCTGCAGAAGGCGTCGGAGCGCTACATGCGCAACCACATGAATCTCGACAATCTCGAGGAGAGCAAACGGTTTCCGAGAGGCGAATGATGGCAGACATTCTCGTCCCTACCCTCGATCATCTGAAACAGGCCTATGCCGTCACCTCGGCGGCCACGCAGGTGACACCGCTCCTGGAGTCGGCGGCGCTTGCGAGGGAGACGGGCGCCGCGCGCGTCTTCGTCAAGCCGGAGTCGCTGCAATGGGCAGGCTCGTTCAAGGTACGCGGCGCCTATTGGCGGCTGAGCCGGCTTTCGCCGGATGAAGCGAAAAACGGGGTCGTCGCCTATTCATCCGGCAATTTCGCGCAGGGACTGGCGGCCGCCGGCCAGGCGCTCGGCATTCCCGTCACCATCGTCATGCCGATCGACGCGCCCGCCGCCAAGCGCGATGCAACGGCCGGTTATGGCGCGCGGGTGGTGCTGACCGATCACGGCGACCGGGCCCGCGAGGAAGTCGCGGCCGCCAAGGCGCGCGAGATCGCCGAGACCGAGCACCTCGCCCTGCTCCATCCCTTCGACGATCCGGAGATCGTAGCCGGCCAGGCAGGCGCCGGATTGGAAGCGCTCGACCAGTTGGCGGCGAAGCAGGCGCATGCCGACCTGGTGTTCTGTTCTGTCGGCGGCGGCGGGCTGATCGGCGGCGTCTCGCTCGCCTTCCATTACCTGTCGCCCAAGACCGAGATCATCGCCGTCGAGCCGGAGGGTTTCAACGGCATGGGCTCCTCGCTGGCCCATGGCGCCATCGAGACGATGCCGATCGGGCCGAAATCGATCTGCGACGGGCTGATGGCC
>JAFKFE010000607.1 GCA_017308345.1 Alphaproteobacteria bacterium
GGTTACGCTATGCACACATCTTCTGTGACTGGCGTAACTGACCGGCCCGAGGCTTGATTGCCACGTGGTTCCCCCAATCCGTCGCTGCTTCGCAGCGCCACCTTTCCCTTCTCCTGAGGGAAAGGGAGGGAGCGTTGCTGGACGAGTGTGGACCGCAAGAAGCTTGGCACCTTTCCTCTACCCCGTCGATCGGGGGAGAGGTGGCACGGCGAAGCCGAGATGGAGTGGGGGTCGACCAGCGCTACGTTGGACAATGCATGCACCAAGCTTCCATGCACGCTATCGCCAAACCTGCGGGCTTACTGATCGCCGTTATTGCCCTTGGTCAGGATGTCGTCGGCGAGCGAGATCGCGGTCCGCCGATCGGCTTCGCCGGCCGCTGCGAACGCCTCTTCCTGCATGTTGCGGATCCAGGGCTGGTCGGCCGCCGGGGCACGTTCGAGCGCGGCCGTCATCATCGCCAGGCCGCGCACGATCTTGCCGCTCTGGAACAGAAGATTGCCGAGCGTCGCCTGCGCGCCGGCATGGCCTTTCTCGGCCGCCAACTGCAGCCAGCGGCCTGCCTGCTTGACGCTGGCCTTCACGCCGCCCTCGCCCTTGAGGAACATGCGGCCGATCTCGAACTGGGCGTTCGGATTGCGGTAGTTGGCGGCCGCGCGCATGTAATATTCCTGCGCCGCGACGTCGTTTTCCTCGACCGGGGTGCCGGGAATGCCCTTGCGCAGATAGTCGCCGAGCGCCACCAGCGCGTCCGATACGTAGCTTTCCTCGGGCGAGCCGGGCTCGACATCCTGGTCGACGATTTCGGAGAAGAACTTGAAGGCCGCATAGTCGTCGCGCGTGACGCCATCGCCTTCGGCGTACATGCGCGCGAGCTTCCAGGTGGCGCCGATCTGGCCGTTCTCGGCGGCATATTTATAGGCCTCGACCGCCTGGTCCTTATGGCCGCTCTTGTAAGCGGAGAAGCCGAACTGGAACACCGCCCACGGGCTCGACTGCGGCTTCACGCCGGTCTTGTCGTCGAACACCTTGTCATCGAAGGCCATGGCCTGCCCGACGGCGCCCAAGGTCGCGATCGCGACCAGTGCCGGCAAGACAAACGACCTCAACACCTCAGATGTCCGCATAGCAGTGCGTTTCTTTGGCGCCGCCCGGATGGGTGACCGCGCCGTCGCGGGCCGACCCTACCGTTTGCGCGTATTTCCAGATCGCGCCGGACTGATAGTCGGTCTTGCGCGCCTTCCAACTCTTTGCCCGGGCCGCGAGTTCAGCGTCCGACAGGGCTACCTCGATCGTGCCGTTCACGGCGTCGATCGATATCACGTCGCCATCCACGATCAGCCCGATCGGTCCGCCGACCGCCG
>JAFKFE010000608.1 GCA_017308345.1 Alphaproteobacteria bacterium
AGATGTTCCGCATTCATTGCCGCAGGCCATATCCTTGAGTGAACGAGGCCGCTATAGAGGCCGCATGAGCGACGAGAAAAGCAACAAGCCCGGCACGCGCAAGGACACTCACTATGCCAAGCTGAGGCGCGCGCATCGCGACCAGAAGGCGGGCGGGCCGCCGGCATTCCGGCCGCGCCAGCCGGTGCCGGCGGCCGAAGCGCCCGCCGACGGACTGGTGCGGCTTTACGGACTGCACACGGTGCGGGCCGCGCTCGACAATCCGCGTCGCAAGATCAGGAAGATGCTGGTGACGCGCAACGCCGCCGAGCGGCTTTCGATCGGCGATCTTGTCGCCCTGCCCTTCAAGGCCGAACTGGTCGAGCCGAAGGACATCGACAGGATCACAGGGTCGGAGGCGGTGCATCAGGGCGTGCTGATCGAGGCCGAGCCGCTCAAGGTCAAGCGTCTCGACGCGCTCGGTGACACAAAGCTGGTGCTGGTGCTCGACCAGGTGACGGACCCGCACAATGTCGGCGCGATCCTGCGCTCCGCGGTCGCTTTCGGCGCCGGCGCGCTGATCACCACCGCCCGCCATAGCCCTCAGGAATCCGGCGTGCTGGCCAAATCCGCCTCGGGCGCGCTGGAGCATATCGACCAGATCGAGGTGAAGAACCTCGCCGACGTGCTGGAACAGTTGCACGAGGCCGGCTTCCAGACCATCGGGCTCGATTCGGAAGGGCCGGCCGAGCTCGAAAAGACCTTCAGCGGCGAAAAGATCGCGCTGGTGCTGGGCGCGGAAGGCAAAGGCCTGCGCCAGAAAACCCGCGAGACGGTGGCCGCGCTCGCCCGCCTCGACATGCCCGGCGCCATCCATTCGCTCAACGTATCGAACGCGGCGGCGGTGAGCCTCTATGCGGCGAACGCATTCCTGAAGCGCGGCTGAGCGCGGATCGACATAGCCTCAAAGCGAAAACGGGTTCCAGCGGCAAAACGCAGGAACCCGTTCTCTGACAGGAAAAGAGCAGGCGGCGTGGGAACGTTGAGCCGCCCTCTCCTGACCTTGAGAACTTGCCGCAATTCCGGACGGAAAACCGTTTCACACTTTTCCTGGAATTGCTTTAGGCTGCCTTGCCCTTGGCTTGCGCAACCTTCGCGCCGACCTCATGCGCCGCCATCCGCTCCAGCGCCCTCACCAGCGCCGAATGATCTTCCTTCGCCCCGCCATTGGCGGCGCAGGAATTGAACAGTTGCTGTGTCATCGAGGTGTTGGGCAGCGACACGCCCAGCGCCTTGGCGCCTTCCAGAGCCAGATTGAGGTCCTTCTGGTGCAACTCGATGCGGAAGCCCGGCGCGAAGGTGCGCTTGATCATGCGCTCGCCAT
>JAFKFE010000609.1 GCA_017308345.1 Alphaproteobacteria bacterium
CGACCGAGCCATAACCACGCAGGATCTTGGCCAGCATCTCCTCGCGGTCCATGGCGAGCTTCAGCGCCATCCTGAGGTCGTTGTTATCGAAGGGCGCGGTGTCGCAGAACATGTTGAACGGATAGAAGCCCCGGCCCGAGGCGGCGCGGATGGTCACGCCGGGCAGCCGCTTCACCAGGTCGACGATCTTCGGCTCGACGCGGTTGATCATGTTGACCTGACCGCCCTGGAGCGCGGCCATGCGGGCCGTCGGATCGTTGACGACGATGATCTCGACCTGATCGGCATGGCCGTATTTGTCGGGTTGCCAGTAATTGGCGAAGCGCTCGGCGCCGTGCTTCACGCCGGGCTGGTTGGTGGTGATCTTGTAGGGGCCGGTGCCGATGCCGGCGTCCGGCTTGTCGTTGCCGCCGTTCGGCTGGATGATGAGGTGGTAGTCCGCCATCAGGTAGGGCAGGTCGGCGTTCGGGTCTTTCAGCGTGACCACGACATTGCCGCCATCGGCCTTGATCGTGTCGATGCTCTTCAGGACGCCCAGCGCGCCCGACTTGGACTTCTCGTCGCTGTGGCGCTTCAGCGTCGCCACCACGTCGTCCGGCGTCACTTCCTTGCCGTTGTGGAACTGGACGCCCTTGCGGATCTTCATCGTCCAGGTCTTGGCGTCCTTCGAGCTGCCGATCTCCTCGGCGATGAGATATTCCACGCCGCCGCCCGGCGCGAGCTCGACCAGCGTTTCGCCCCAGCACTTGCCGAAGGCGAACGGAACCTGGCTAAGGAAGGTCGCCGGATCGAGGCTGTTGGTGGATTCACCGCCCTGCAGGCCGGCCTTCAGCGTGCCGCCCTTGACCGGACCGGCAGCGCGCACGGCGCTGGAGAGCATCGAGTTGGCGACGGTGGCGGCGACGCCGAGCGCCGCGGCGCGGCCGAGAAAATCGCGACGGCTAAGCTTTCCGGCGGCGACGCGCCGGCTGAGATAGTCGAGTTCGTTTGACATTATGGTTCCTCACTCTGGACATTCGACCTTGTGGTCGTTTCTTGCTGTTGAGGAGATAATGACCGTAAGGGAAAGCGGCAGGCAAGACCGAATGCGACATGCGGTGGCGTAAATCGCATGTCGCGTTTGGACCAATCTGGCCCACGGCTCAAACCAGGGAGCGGGGTATCGCCTGCTCGAAGTCGCGTTCGAAGACCAGTTTCTCGCCCTCATAGGCTTCGATCCTGGCGCTGACGATGAAGTTGCTGGCGTCCGATCGCATCCGGGCGAAGGTCTCGGTCCGCACCGACCATTCATTCCGCGACAATGTCTGCGTCCAATGCGTGGCTCCGGTGGCCGACAGCGGGTCGTCGGGATGGATCGTCCATG
>JAFKFE010000610.1 GCA_017308345.1 Alphaproteobacteria bacterium
ATGCTCTTGCCGTCGATCGCCGGGTCGCCGAACTTGACCGGACGATCGAAGAAGATCGGCCCCTCCGTCGCCAGCTTCGGGATCTTCTCGCGCAGCGCATTGAGCGCGAGCTGGTCGTCGGTCTGGCCGGATGCCGCGCCGGTGTTGCGTGTCTCGGAGCCCGCTTCGGCCTGCGGCGCGCTCGCCTCGCCGACGATCAGCGGCGCGTTGAGATCGACCTTGTGCAGCACGACCTCGGTGGTCAGCGAGACATTGATCCAGGGACGCTGCTTGCCGGCGGTCGCCTTGAAGACATCGCTGGTCACCCTGTTCATGGCTTCCGTGACGGAGACGTTGGCTTCGCCGATATGCTGGAGCAGCGCCGTGGTGAAAGGCGAGTGGTCGCCCGACCCGTCATAGGCAAGCTGGTTCGGGCTGGCGGCGAAAGCGACCAGCGTGCCGGCGCCGCCATTCTCGATCGGGATTTCGGCAAGACCGCTGCTTGCGCCCTTGATGCCGGCAGTCTTGGCCAGCACATCGGCAAGCGGATTGTCGCGGCATGCGTCCAGGAAAACCAACCTTATGCTGGTCTCGCGCGACATCTGGCGCAGGATGAAATCGACCGAGACGGCCTCGAAATCGAGCGAGGTCTCGTCCTCGAGCGCGGCATCGACCGGCAGCAGATAGTTCTTGCCGGAGACCTGCAGACCGTGCCCGGCATAGAAGAAAAGCGCGATGTCGGCGCCGCGCACCTGTTTGGCGAACTGGGCGACCGTCGCTTGCGTCTGCTGCTTGGTGAGGTCGAAGCCGGAGACCACCTCGAAGCCGAGGTCCTTGAGCCGCTCGGCCATGGCTTGCCCGTCCCTCGCCGGATTGGCGAGGGGTGCGGCGTGCCGGTATTGCGAGTTGCCGAGCACCAGCGCGACCCGCCTCTCGGCGCTGGCGGCGGTCATCGTCAAAAGCAGAACCAACGCGGCCAGCCCCGCAGCGCGAAGCATGCCACCGCAAAAGGCGATCGGAGCGGAACTCACCGCCACCTCAGTTGGCGAGCTTGCTTGCGGAGAATTCGATCCGCCGGTTGAGCGCCTTGTTCTTTGGCGTGTCGTTGGCGGCGACCGGCTTGTCCTCGCCATAGCCGGCGGAGCTTATCTGGTTGTGCGGAACGCCGTCGGCAATCAGCGCGTCGGCGACCGCCTTGGCCCGCCGTTCGGAAAGCGCCTTGTTGGCCTCCAATGATCCGTCGGAGTCGGTATAGCCGGCAACCTCGATCTTCAGGCTCGGGCATTTGCCGACGACCCCTTCGACCTCCGCCAGCAACGGTCTGCTCTTGGCATCCAGCTTCGCGCTCGCCGACCTGAAATAGATGGCGCCGGTGCGCGAC
>JAFKFE010000611.1 GCA_017308345.1 Alphaproteobacteria bacterium
ACGCCGAGCGCCGCTTCCAGTTCGTCGATGTGGCGGCCGAGCGTCGGCTGGCTGGCGGCGAGCCTGCGCGCGGCGCCGGACAGGCTGCCCGTCTCGGCGACCGCGACGAAGCTCTTGATCAGGTTCCAGTCGAATTCCTTCATTCATTTTTGAATAACAGATCGCCGATGTCAGTCAATTTCAATTCGCCGATGAAGGCATCAGATTGCAGGGGCAAACGCAAACAGCGGAGAGAACAAATGACCAAGATCGCAATCCTCGGCGCCAATGGCCGGCTCGGCCGCGTGGTCGGCAAGGCTTTCATCGATGCCGGCTTCGACGTCCGCGCCGTCACCCGCACCGGCAAGGTGCCGGCGGAACTCAAGGGCGCCACGGCAATCGCCGGCGATGCGCTCGACCGCGAGTCGCTGATCCGGGCAACACAAGGCGTCGACATCGTCTTCAACGGCCTGAACCCGGTCTACACCGATTGGGGCAAGTGCATGCCGATGGCCGAGAACGTCATGGCGGCATGCCGGGCCAATGGCGCTCTGCATCTCTTCCCGGGCACCGTCTACAATTACGGCTCACCGATGCCGCAAGTGATCACCGAGGTGACGCCGTTCCACCCGACCACCGAGAAGGGCCGCATCCGCTGCGCCATGGAAGACCTGTTCCGTGGCGAGGCCGAAGCCGGCCGGGTGCGCACCATCGTGCTCAGGGCAGGCGACTTCTTCGGCGGCACCGGCTCGGGCTCCTGGTTCGACCTCGTCGTCGCCGCCAAGATCGCCAAGGGCGTCTACACCGCGCCCGGCCCGGCCGACCTCACGCATGAATGGGCGTACCTGCCGGATTTCGCCGTCGGCTTTGTCGGCCTGGCGAAGAACCTCGACAAGGTCGGCTTCTACGAAGCCATCAACTTCCCCGGCCATGCCATTACCGATCTCGACATGAAGGCCGCCGCCGAGAAGGCGCTGAACCGCAAGCTGAAGCTCTCCTTCATGCCCTGGTGGGTGCTGCGCGCCGGCAGCCCCTTCGTCGCGATGTGGCGCGAGATCGTCTCGATGTCCTATCTGCGCTTCGAAGCGCACCGGCTCACCTCGACGCGGCTGGAGGAGGTCATCGGCGAAACCCCGCACACCCCGCTCGATGAGGCGGTGAAGGAAGCGTTGCAGGATATCGGTATCGCCGTGGAACCCGTTCGCCGGGCCGCCTGATCAGATCCTGCCCATCAACAAAAGCACCAGCAGCACGATCAGGACGACGCCAACGATGCCGGACGGCCCGTAGCCCCAGGACCGCGAATGCGGCCATGCCGGCACGGCGCCGATCAGGATCAGGATCAGGATGATGATGAGAAGTGTGCTGATCGTCATGGAAA
>JAFKFE010000612.1 GCA_017308345.1 Alphaproteobacteria bacterium
AATCGTCTCGCACCGGCTGATGCTGCGCGCCGGCATGATCCGCCAGCAGGGGCAGGGCAGCTTTTCGTGGCTGCCGCTAGGCAAGCGCGTGCTGGACAAGGTCTGCCAGATCATCCGCGAGGAACAGAACCGCGCCGGCGCGCTGGAAATCCTGATGCCGACCATCCAATCGGCCGATCTGTGGCGCGAAAGTGGCCGCTACAACGACTACGGCAAGGAGATGCTGCGCATCAAGGATCGCCAGGACCGCGACATGCTCTACGGTCCGACCAACGAAGAGATGGTCACCGAGATATTCCGCGCCTACGTCAAGTCCTACAAGGACCTGCCGCTCAATCTCTACCACATCCAGTGGAAGTTCCGCGACGAGGTGCGCCCGCGCTTCGGCGTCATGCGCAGCAGGGAATTCCTGATGAAGGATGCCTATTCCTTCGACCTCGATTTCGAGGGCGCCAGGGCCGCTTACAACCGCATGTTCGTCTCTTATCTCAGGACGTTCACGCGCATGGGCTTGCAGGCCATTCCTATGCGCGCCGACACCGGCCCGATCGGCGGCGATCTCAGCCATGAGTTCATCATCCTGGCCGAGACCGGCGAGAGTCAGGTGTTCTGCGACCGCGCTTATCTCGCGCTCGACGTGCCGGGCGCGAACACCAACTTCTCCGACGATGCCGAGATCGGCGATATCGTGCAGAAGTGGACGACGCCTTACGCCGCAACCGACGAAATGCATGACGAGGCGGCCTGGGAGAAAGTCGCCGAAGGCGACCGGCTTTCGGCGCGCGGCATCGAAGTTGGCCACATCTTCCATTTCGGCGAGAAGTATTCCAAGCCGATGAACGCCAAGGTGACTGGCCCCGACGGCAAGGACCATTACGCGTCTGGCGGTTCCTACGGCATCGGCCCGTCGCGCCTTGTCGCGGCGATCATCGAGGCGAGCCATGACGAGAACGGCATCATCTGGCCGGAAGCGGTGGCGCCGTTCGACATCGGCCTGATCAACATGAAGGTAGGCGACGCCGAATGCGACCGCGTCTGCGACGAGCTTTATGCTGCGCTCAACGCGGCCGGCAAGGACGTGCTCTATGACGACACCGACCAACGGCCGGGCGGCAAGTTCGCCACCGCCGACCTGATCGGCCTGCCGTGGCAGGTGATCGTCGGCCCGCGCGGCGTGGCCGCCGGCGAGGTCGAGATCAAGAACCGCAAGTCGGGTGAGCGCGAGACGCTGCCGATCGCCGAGGCCAGGAAGCGCCTGGGTATCGCCGCATGAGCGAGGCGGCGACAGCGGCCAGGTCAGGGGCGGGCGCCTTTTCCGGCTTCGAGCGCATGGTGGCGTGGCGCTACCTGCGCTCG
>JAFKFE010000613.1:0-1356 GCA_017308345.1 Alphaproteobacteria bacterium
CGTCCGGCTTGCGCTCCGGCTCCCAGAAGACGCTGGAGCCGCACTCTGGGCAGAAATGGAAGGTGACCGCATGGCCGCCGTCGGACAAGCGCCTGTAGGTGCTGGCGGTTCCTTCGGCCCTGACCGATGAGCGCGCGAAGAATGCGGCAATGCCGTAAGTGCTGCCGGTCCGCCTCTGGCAGTCGAGGCAATGGCACAGCGCGACCAGTCGTGGCTCGCCGTCACAGGAGATATTCAGTTGCCCGCAGGCACAGGATGCGGTTCGCATGGGCTGCCTCATGGTTGACATGAATGCTTCGCGCGCCTCGCGGCGCCCGGCAATCGATATTTGCGAGGTGGGCGCGCCTCGGGTGGCAAGGAAAGGCGCTCAAACCTTGAGGCCGCCCATCACCATCTTCGACACCCTCGCGCAGCGGCCGGGCTTGACGTCGCCCGCCTTGAGCGGCACGCCCTTGCCGGCGGCGACCGCCGGCTCGTACCAGGCGCGCAACGCCTGGTCGGCGGCGCAATAGCCCCAGTTCACCAGGTCGACCGTCTCCTTGCTGCCCAGGAAATGCAGCGCGGTGGCGATATCCGCCGGCTGGGTCGCGGCGGTCTGCACGAAAGCCGGCTCGGTCGCGCCCGGTCTGCTGGCGATCGACCAGAAGACGCCGCGCGTCGCCGCATAATCGGGCCGGGTCGCGTCATTGGGCGGGCCGCGGTCGTCGGCGTCCTTGGCGGCCTGGAAACGCGCCACGAGATCGCGGCGCCTGAGCGAGCGCACCTGGTTGTCGGTGGTGTCGGCGACGCGCTTCAACTGCGAGAACCAGTTCCAGTAGCCCGCGCTGGAAGCCTGCCACGGCGCGCCTGCGTCGCTCACCAGCAGCCAGCGGCAGCGCTTCAGCGCCGGCTCGATTCCGTGATTGTCATAGACGCCGCCATCGGTGAGCACGGCGCGGGCAGGCGGCACAGGCGCGCCGACGCTCGGGTCGAGCTTGTCGTTCTTCCACGCGAAGGGCGTGAGGTCGAGCCGGAGCGGCGACAGGAAAGGCGGGAAGGCCGACGAGGCGGCAACCGCGAGAGCCACCGGCAGGTCGGCCTGATAGGCGACGCCGATGCGGTAATCGGCGAGGTAGCGGCGCGACAGCCGGAACAGCGAGCCGGTGTCGAGATTGCTGGAGCAGAACACGAACCAGGGCTTTTCCGGCAGGCTCTTCAGCATCGGCCTCGAGCTGGCGAACAGGTGTTTCTCGTAGCAGGCGGCGACTTCCCGCGCCGCGCTGGAAAACGGGTTGAACAGGCCCTTGAAGATCGACGGCGCGTCGAGGAAGACCTGCGAGAATTTCAGTATCCTGTCGAGATAGATGTCGAAATTGG
>JAFKFE010000613.1:1379-1869 GCA_017308345.1 Alphaproteobacteria bacterium
TTGGGGGCGACGCCGCCTGCGAAAACGAAGCGCGGCCAGAGCACCGCCAGCAGCCCGGCCGCGATCGAGCCGCCCGAGACCGAACTCACCATATCGAGCTTTTCGAGCAGCCCCGCCTCGTTGAGGCGGCAGAGCGCGCCGGCGTGAAACAGCATGGCGCGGTAGCCGCCGCCCGACAGGCAGAGGCCGAGATCGTAGCGCTCGGCTTTGGCGTCGGTGCCGGGTGGCGCCGCCTCGGCATCCGGCGCTGCCGTCTCACTGGCCATCGAATGACTCCGATCGTTCGGCTGGGATGAGTTGCTCCAGCGTCTAATGCAACCCAGCGCCGACCTTCTGGCAAGCTGCGGAATCGCGGAATTTCGGCGTTGCAGCGCATGGGTTCCTCGTCCGCCCCCGTGGGGGCGAGGAATAGCTGACCATCCCTCACAGCTCCTTCTCCGCCAGCTCGCGGAATCCGTCCGGCACCGAGCGCGGGCCTTCCAGCGCCACC
>JAFKFE010000529.1 GCA_017308345.1 Alphaproteobacteria bacterium
TGGTCTCGCGCCGCGCATCGAGTTCGCGCAGATAGGCGAGCCGCTCGGAAAGGTCGCGCAACTGCGTGTCGTCGAGCCCGCCGGTGACTTCCTTGCGGTAACGCGCCACGAACGGGACCGTCGCGCCTTCGTCGAGCAGCCCTATTGCCGCCGCGGCCTGCTCCGGCCGCGCGCCGATCTCGGCCGCGATGATTGCTGCGATGCGCTTGATATCCGATGCCATGCTCGTTCCTGCCGAAAAGAGCGGCGACCATAGGCGCTGGTGCCCGCCGCGCCAACCGCGCTGTTTTCAACTGACCCTGGAGGTCCACAGGAAACAGCTGCCAGTGCGGTCGGCCGAACGGCTCAGACCATGGTGCTCAGCGCCTCCAAGAAGCTGACGAGGTCAACGTCGAGCCGATCATCGACAGGTTCCGGCTGCGACGACATCTTGGCGACCACCACCTCGTCCCTGGGGTTGACGTAGATCCATTGACCGTGGATGCCGATGCCGCAACAGGCGCCGCTGTCGTGGCCGGTCTGGTACCATTTGTTGCGATAGCGCCCCTTCGGGAACAGGAACGCCATCGTGCCGCGCTGCCAGGCCTCATGGCTGCCGCCGGTGGCGACCGTGTCGCGCACCCACGCTTCCGGCACGATGCGGCGGCCATTGGCCGTGCCGCCCTGCCGCATCATCTCGCCGATGCGGGCAAGGTCGCGCGGCGTCATCGACATGCCGCCGGCGGTGCGCGCCGTGCCTTCCATGTCGACCGTCACCGCCATTTCGCTTGCGGCGCCGAGCGGCAGCCACAGCTTCTCGCTGAGCAATGCGCTGACGCGCTTGCCCGATGCCCGCTCCACCAGGATGCCCAGCATGTCCGAATTGGGCGAGCGGTAGCGGTAGGTCTGCCCGTGCGGCTCGGCGAGACGCGGCAGCGTCAGCAGGAAAGCCGCGAGGCTTTCCGACCCGCCGCCCGGATTCCATAAGGTCGAGCGGCGATAGCGGGCAAAGACGCTTTCCGGATCGAGATAGTCCTCTTCGAAATCGAGGCTGACCGTCATGTCGAGCACGTTGCGCACGCTCGCGTCGCCATAGGCCGAGCCTATGGCTTCGGGAATGTACTCCGTAACCGGCGCGCTGGGGTCGAACACCCCTTCGCCTTCCAGTATGCCGGCGAGGATCGCCGTCACCGACTTGCTGATCGAAAAGACGATGTGCCGGGCTCCAAACGGCATATGCGGCGCCGACCAGTCGCCAACCAGCTTGCCGCCCTTCAGGATCGTCAGTCCGTCCGTGTCGGAGCGCTTCAGGAAGCTCGCGACGGTTTCGCTGCCACCGGCGAGCGATATCCTTTCCTCGAGCAATGCGCCGAGCGATTTCGCCTGCTCCTCGCCGCCAGGCGCCGCCGCGACATGCGCGCTCGGCACCAGTTCGCCGACATTCTGGAACGACCATCGGTTGAACGGCGCCAGCCGCCAGGTTTCGAGCCGCACATCCTTGCGGGCAAAGCCATATTGGATCTCGAACGCGGTCTTGCCGGTCATGATACTCTCTCGGATTCTACTTGCGGCTTCAGGCCAGCGCCGCGGCGATGGCATGCACCGCCTTCTGCGTCGCCACCGAATAGGCGGAATTGAGGAAATCCGGATAGGTCGAAAGCTTCACCACGACCACCCTGTGTTCCCAGCTCATATGGATCAATTGGCCGAACACGCCGCGGCACATCAGCGACCGTGAGCGCGAATCCTCGATCCAGAACTGGTTGCGGTAGCTGCCGTCCGGAAGGCTCGGGCTGAAATTCGGCCCATGCCTGCCGGTGCGCGTCGCCTCGATCCAGTCGGCCGGGATCACGCCGCCGCCATTGTCGAGGATCAGTTGCCCGAAGCGGCCATAGTCGCGCAGCGTCGCGTTGAAGCCGCCATCGGCCAGCGCGTAGCCGGCGCTGTCGACGGTGAAGTAGGCGCTCTCATCGGCGCCGAGCTTCTGCCAGAGTTCTTCCGAGACGAGCTGCGCCAGACGCCTGCCACTCACCCGTTCCATGATGAAGGCGAGCACGTCGGTCTCGATCGAACGGTATTCGAAGGCCTCGCCATGCTCCCGCACCTTGTCCTTCAGCCGCAGGATCAGCTCGAACAGATGCGACGGCCACGGGAAATCCGGATCGCTGCCCGGTGGGATCGGCTTCCAGCCGGTGGCGACATCGACCTGGCCGATCTCGGAATAGCGATCGGTGTACTCCTCGGAGAAGCGCACGCCCGTCGTCATGTCGAGCACGTGCTGCACCGTGGCGCCGGCCCAGCCGGTTTCGCCGAGCTCAGGCAGGTAGTCTGTCACCAGCTTCGCCGGATCGATCAGGCCGCGCCGGACCAGAATGCCGCAGACCGATCCGGTGACCGACTTCGCCATCGATTGCGACAGATGCAGCGTCCGATCATCCATGCCGTTGAAATAGCGCTCATATGCGATCTTGCCGTCCTTCAGCACCAGGAAGCCGTCGGCATAGGTCTCGTCCAGGAGGCCCGCGAGCGTCGTCGGGCGCCCTTGGCTATCCACCACCGGCAAGCCATCGAGATCGACCTCAGCGCGGTCGAGGCGGCGGCGATGGCCATGGCCGCGCCAGACCTCGACGGTCGGCAGGAATTCGCGGATGTGCTGGAAGGCCCATCGATTCCACGGTGGCCGGTCCCAATCGAGCTTCGGCGGCACCAGTTTCGGTGGCGAGCCCTGCATGATCGGCGGCCGCGGATCGGAGTTGCGATACGATGTCATCAAGTCCTCCCCAATGCATGCCGCCCAAAAGTGCGCCGCGGTTTTGGGAAACGGCATGCACAGAAACAGTCACACGAAGGGGAGGCCGGAGCCTCCCCTCCTGTCATGCCTGCCTGCGAAATTACTTGCGCAGGTTGGTCCAGATCTTGTTGTAGATCTCCACCACGTCGGGCGGGCAAGGCTGGACGAATTCGGGCGTCGGCGAGCCGGCCGGCGGGGTGATTTCCGGCGAGTTGGCGAACTCCGGCGACAGGAACTTGTGGCTGCCGGCAATGCCATTGTCATAGCCGGCGAACTCCGAGATCAGCGCCGCGTTTTCAGGCGCCATGACGAAGTCCTGGAACAGCTTGGCGTTTTCGAGGTTCTTGGCGCCCTTCAGCACCGCGACATTGTCCATCCAGCCTTCGATGCCTTCCTTAGGATAGGCATATTTGATCGCCGGGATCTTCTGCCGCGAGCGGTAGCTGGCGCCGTTCCACTGCTCCGACACGATGACATCGCCGGAGGTGATCTTGGTGATGGTGTCGTAGCTGAAGGTCTTCCAAGACGGCTTGGCGGACGTGAGTATGTCGTTGATCTTCTTCAGGTTGGCCTTGTCGGCGCCGCAACGCGGCACGCCGGCGTAACGCTCCGCCGCATGCATGACCGTGTTGACGTCGTCGAGCATGTTGATCTGACCCTTCAACTCATCCGGCGGGTTGAACAGGATCGCCAGCGTATCGATATCGCCCTTGAACTTGTCCATGTTGACGGAGAAAGACGTCGTGCCGAACTGCCACGGTGCGGTGTAGTGCCGACCCTTGTCCCAATAGACGTCGACGAAGCGCGGATCGATGTTCTTGCCGTTCGGCATCGCGTTGGGCTCGGTCTTTTCGAGCAGGCCCTCGTCGATCATGATCTTCACGGTGTAGTCGGACGGCACCACGATGTCATAGCCGGAGTTGCCGGCGCGCACCTTGGACAGCATGGTTTCGTTGGAGTCGTAGTCGTCCAGCGTCACCTTGATGTTGTACTGCTTCTCGAATTTGTCGATCAGCTTGGGGTTGGTGTAGTCGCCCCAGTTGTAGATATGCAGTTCGCCGTCGGCGAGCGCTGGCACGGCCCATAGCAGCACGGCCGCGGAAACGGCCGCCATCAGTTTTGTAGACATTTATGTTCTCCTTGCCTTCCCATTGTTGTGTTGTAGCCCTTGGTCATTTTGCGCGCCGCCGCGCGATCAGGAACGAGACCGAGACGAACAGGATCGACACCATGAGCAGGATGGTGGAGATGGCGTTGATCTCTGGCGTCATCGGACGCCGGATCTGGTTCCAGATGTAGAGGGGCAGCGTCGTCTGGCCGGGGCCGGCGACAAGCTGCGTGATGGTGAAATCGTCGAAGGAGACGATGAAGGCCAGCGCCGCGCCCGACATGATGCCGGGAACCAGCAACGGCAGCGTGATGCGCCTGAAGGCGTTCCATGGCGTCGCGTAGAGGTCGGCTGCTGCATATTCCAACGTCAGGTCCATGTCCTCGAGCCGCGCCCGGATCGGCATATAGGCGAAGGGGATGCAGAACACGGTGTGCGCGAGGATCAGGTTGCCGATGCCGAAATTCAGCCCGAACGTGCCTGCAATCAGCGCGAAGAAGGAGAGCGTCGCCACCGCCGTGATGATCTCCGGCACCATTAGCGGCAGGTTGATCACCATGAAGGCCGCGGCAAGCCCGCGCCACGGCTTGACCCGCGTCATGCCGATCGCGGCAAGCGTGGCGCAAATCGTCGAGACGATCGTCGCGGTGATCGAGATGATCAGCGTGTTGCGGGCGGCGTTGTGGAATTCCTCGTTGAGCAGCGCGGTGCCGTACCAACTGAGCGTGACGCCTTCCCAATGCGTCACCAGCGAGCCGCTGTTGAGCGAAAAAATCATCAGGATCAGCACCGGCACATAGAGCACCAGAAGGCAGATGATGGCGATCGAGCGGAAGCCCGGCTGGTCCTTGATGTCCATGACGCGGGGCTCAGCCATGCTGCACCTTCCCCGACGTGTTGCGGACGTAGAAGAACAGCGCCACCAGCACCGCGGCCATCAAGATCAGCGCTTGCGCGCAGCCGAGCGGCCAGTTGCGCCCCGAACCGAATTGCTGGGCGATGAGGTCGCCGATCATCAGGTGGATGCCGCCGCCAAGAATCAGCGGCGTCACATAGGCGCCGAGCGCAGGGATGAAGACAAGCAGGCAGCCGGCGATGATGCCAGGCTTGGACAGCGGGATGATCACCCGCCACAGCACCTGCCGGCGCGTCGCGTAGAGATCGTAAGCTGCTTCGACCAGCCGGAAGTCGAGCTTCTCCAGGCTCGAATAGAGCGGCAGCACCATGAACGGCAGGAAGGCGTAGAGCAGCCCGAGCTGGATGGCGAAGTTGGTGTAGAGCATCGTGATCGGCTTATCGATCACGCCGAGCGCCAGGAGCGCGTTGTTGATCAGGCCCTCGTCGCGGATGATGAACATGATCGCCAGGGTGCGGACGAGCAGGTTCGACCAGAACGGAATGGTGATCAGAAGCACCCACCAGTTGCGCTGCGCCGGCGGGCGCGTCGCCATGAAATAGGCGGTCGGAAAACCGAGCAGCAGGCAGATGACCGTGGTCACCACCGCGAACAGGAACGAGCGCAGGTAGATGACGAGGAAGTCCGGCGTGAACTGCAGCGTATCGTCGAAAATGTCGCGCTGGAACAGGAAGTTCAGATAGGCGTCGGTCGAGAACTGCCACTGCACGCCGCCATAGGGCGCTGCGACCAGGAACGAGTAGACGCAGATGATGATGAGCGGCAGCACGCCGAAGATGCCGATGATGATCAGTGCCGGCAGCGACAGCAGCCGGTTGCGCCTTGCGCTGGCTTTCACCGCCTGGGCTTCGAAGGAGGCGGCCTTGGAGAGCGCGATTGGAGAGAGCGTGGCTGTCGTCATCAGTATTTCAGGACGCGGGCGGCGTCCTCCTCGAACTGGATGCCGACCTTGGCGCCGGTCGCGTAAGTCACCGGCGATGAGCGGCTGTTCTGGTGGCGCACGATGAAGTCTTGGCCGCCCTCGAGCCTCACGTGGTAGTGCGTGTCGGTGCCGAAATAGACGATGTTGGAAAGCGTCCCGGCGATGGTGCCCTTGGCTGGGTCGGGCACCAGGTCCGCATGCTCCGGCCGCACCACGAGCGTCACCTCGCCCGATGGGTCGAAACCTTCGGGATAGCCCGCGGCGATCGTTGCATCGCCCGCGAATTTGACGGTCGCGACGCCTGTTTTTTTCGACACCACGGTGCCCTGCAGGAAGTTGGTCTCGCCGATGAAATCGGCGACGAAGCGTTCCGCCGGACGGTCGTAGATGTCGCGTGGCGTGCCGACCTGCAGGATCTTGCCGGCCGACATCACCGCGATCCGGTCGGACATCGTCAGCGCTTCTTCCTGGTCGTGGGTGACGAAGATGAAGGTGATGCCGGTTTCGTGCTGCAGGCGTTTCAGTTCGATCTGCATTTCCTTGCGCAGCTTGTAGTCGAGCGCCGACAGCGGCTCGTCGAGCAGCAGCACCTTCGGCTGCGGTGCCAGCGCGCGGGCGAGCGCCACGCGCTGCTGCTGGCCGCCGGAGATTTGGCTGGTGCGGCGCGCCTTCAACGCCTCCATCTTGACCAGCTTCAGCATCTGGGCGACGCGCGCTTCGATCTCCGCTTTCGGCTTGCCGAGCATCTCCAGCCCGAAGCCGATATTCTGAGCCACCGTCATGTGCGGAAACAGCGCGTAGCTTTGGAAGACGGTGTTGACGGGGCGTTTGAAGGGTGGCAGCGGCGCGATGTCCTGGCCGTGCAGCAGGATTTCGCCGGCGGTCGGGAAATCAAAACCGGCGATCAATCTCAGCAGCGTCGTCTTTCCACAGCCGGACGGGCCGAGCAAGGTGAAGAATTCGTTCTCGCGGATCGACACCGACACCGTGTCGAGAGCGGCTACCTGGTTTTCGCCGGTTCCAAAGACCTTGCGAACACCGCGAACTTCGATCGCGTTCTTACCCGGTTGTTCCGGCACGATTACCCCATTGAGAGAGCCTGCTCTTTGCGGCAGGTGTGTTCCTGTCTGATTGTCACCATAAGCCGGGCGGCTTGGCAACTGCGGAGCGATGACTCGATTTCGATCTCGGTTTCAATTAAGCAAATCCTACGCAATCCTTAGGCTTGGTAGGTAACCCTTCCTCCACAGATCGTGGTCACCGGATGCACGGTGTGCAGCGCTTCCGGCGCGGTCGCCTCGATGTCCGCCGACAAAACGACGATGTCGGCGAGATAGCCGGTCTTCAGGCGGCCCTTGCGATGTTCCATGAATTCCGCGTAAGCGCCCTCGACCGTGTAGCCCTCGATTGCCTCTAGCAGCGAGAAGCTCTGGTCCGGCACGCCTTCTGCCCAAGGCTTGCGCGTGACCGCCGCCTGGATGGACAGGATCGGATCGACCGGAGAAACCGGCCAGTCGGACGCGAACACGACACGCGCCCCCGCGTTTTTCAGCGTGCGCCAGGCATAGGCCAGCGGCCACTTGTCGCGACCGATGCGCGAGAGCGTGGGCTCCATCGGGAAGTTCAGCGCGCCCGGCGGATGCGCCGGCTGCATCGAAGCCAGAACGCCAAGCTCGGCGAAACGCGGCACGTCCGAGGCCGTGGTCACCTCGATATGCTCGATGCGGTGCCGGCTGTCGCGCCTGCCGTTCTTCTTCAGCGCCGCCTGATAGCCGTCGAGCACCGCGCGGACCGCGCCGTCGCCGATCGAATGCACGGCGATCTGCAGGCCGCGCCGGTCTGCCTCGGTCGCCACCTCGGCGAAATGCTCCGGCGAAAACAGCGGCTCGCCGCGCCATCCGGGCCGGTCGGCATAGTCGTCGACCATCACCGCCGTCCAGGAATCCAGCACGCCGTCATAGAAGACCTTGACCATGCCGGACGTCAGCCATTCGGAATTGTAGGTCGCGGCCATCCGCGAGGCTTTTTCGAGCATGTCCAGCTTCATGAAATTCTTGAAGTGGAACGGGATCTTGGTGCGGCAGATGAGCCGTCCCTCTTCCTCCAGCCCGGCCAGCAGCTCCAGCTGGTAGAGGTTGCCGTCCATGTTCTGGATCGAGGTGATGCCGTGCTTGGCGCACCATTGCAGGCCGCGATGCATGAGGTCGCGATCGGCTGCCAGTTCCTTCGCCGAAGGATACGGGTCCGGCTCGGCGCCCTCCAGCCCAAGCCGCGTACGGTTCGCCCCGTAGTGATCGAGGATCGGCCCGAAGGCTTCGCCCTCGCGCAGCTCGCCGGCGGCAAGCCCGTCGGCGCCCATGACGATCTCGTTGCCCTGTCCGACCTCTCTGCCATGCAGCAGGCCGGCCTCTTCCAGCGCCTTGGTGTTCGCCCACATCGTGTGGTGGTCGGAGGCGGACATGACGAAAGGCCGGTCGGGAATGATGCGGTCGAGGTCGTGGCGCGTCACCGGCTCCGGCAGGATGGCGTAGTCGACGCCGGCGCCGATCAGAAGCCTGGCATCCGGCCGCTTCGCGGCAAAATCCTGGATCGCGTCGCGCAACGCGTCGAAGCCGTGCACGCCCGTCAGATGCAGACTGTCGAGCTCGGCCGCGCCGCCGAACAGATGCATATGCGCTTCGATGAAGCCCGGCAGCACGGAGCCGCCCTGGGCATCGACGACCTTTGTCGAGGGTCCTTTGAACTCTTCGATGGAAGCGCGGTCGCCAATGGCGATGATGACGCCATCCTTGACGGCAACAGCCTCGGCGGCGGGATTGTCATCGTCCATGGTCAGCACTCGGCCGTTGACGACCACCAGATCCGCACCACCATCCGCAACCGACATCGCGACTCCACATTTTGCTCAGGGACCGACAGCGCCGTGCCCGACGAGCCGCCGCTCCACCGGGGCGACGCCATGGACAAAAGCCGATGCCGATGCGCCGTCTTCGAAATTCCCCTTGTTATCGTGGAAGACAGCGTGGATAAAGAATGCGACTGATTATTCGCGTTTGTCAACACGCCAAGTTTAGAATGTATTGTGGACGGCACCGCGCCCCGATGGTGGGGCAGAGCGGAGAACGGGGGCAACGAGCAGTGAAGCGCAGTCTCGACCGCAAGACCAGGATAGCGCTCGAACCGCGCAAGCAGCCGCGGCAACAACGGTCGAGCAAATTGGTCGACAGGATTCTCGACGCGGCGCTGATCCTGACGCGAGAGCAGGGAACCAAGACGCCGACGACGCTCGCCATCGCGCAGCGCGCGGGCTTGTCTGTCGGTTCGGTCTATCAGTACTTTCCCAACAAGGAAGCCATCCTTCTGGATCTGGCGCGGCGCTGGCTGTCGTCTTTTCCCAAGGTCATCCAGAAGCGTATCGATGCTCCCCGGCCGACCAACCGCGACGAGTTTCGGCGCGAGGTGCGAAAGCTCTTCATCGACACGTCCAGGCTCTATCTCGAGAACGCGACCCTGATGCCGGTGATCGAGGCCATATCCGGCAACGCCGACCTAAGGCCGATCCAGGACGAATACGACAAGCAGATCATCGCCCTTTACGCAGCCTGGCTCAGGCATGTGAACCCTGCCCTTGACGACAAGGTCGCCAGCCGGCTCGGCGTGGTGATGATGGAGGTCGGACACGTCTGCCGGCTTGTCGGTCTGAAGAAAGACCGCAGGACGTTCGACCTCATCGAGGACGATGTGGAAACCATGTGGCTCGCCCTGGTGAGCCCCTATCTCAATCTTGACTGACTACGCACTTCGAGGGGAATTCAATGAAGACAGTCTATTCGCCACTTCACGCCGGTCATGCCGGGCAGATGGAACTGGTGACGTCGGCGATCGTGCCCGGTTTCGAAAAACCGTCGCGGGCCGAATTCATCAGGGCAAGGGTGGAGAGCGAGAAGCTCGGGCCGATCATCGGACCGGTCGAGCACGACCTCGCCGCAGCCAAGCGCGTGCATGAGGCCCGCTACATCGACTTCCTGCCGACCGTGTGGCCGGAATGGGTCGCCGCCGGCTTCACGGGATCGGCCATGGGCTTCACCTGGCCGACGCGCGGCCTGCGTGGCGACGTGCCACCGAAGCGCATCGACGCCTTGCTCGGCTATTATTCCTTCGACGCCGGCGCCACCTTCGTCGAAGGCACCTGGGCGGCGATCAAGTCGTCCTACGACGTCGCGCTGACGGCCGCCGCCCTCGTCAAGGGCGGCGAGCGCACCGCCTTCGCACTCTGCCGTCCACCCGGCCACCA
>JAFKFE010000614.1 GCA_017308345.1 Alphaproteobacteria bacterium
AACGCCTCGCCGATTTTGCCGCCGGCAGCGCGGCTAGGCCGAAGACCTACGCCCTGGCAAGCCAAACTCTCGGATAGGTTGACGTTCGACTTTGGACCGGTTCTAGCCTTTGCAATCTGAACGTCCAAGCATGGACAACGCCAGAACCCGCCAGTCCGCTTTCGGCCGCATTTTCGGCCTTCGAATGATCGAGTTTGCGAGGCCTCGACCGTCGCGTTAAGGCGCAGCCGGCTTCGGCACCATGACGCTACTTTCTTGAAAACAATGGGAGCATACGTTCCGGTGCGGTGGGAAGCGGAAGCGGTTCACGGAAGAGCAGATCATCGCGGTGCTGCGAGAGCACGAGGCGGGCGCGAAAGCGGGCGATCTCGCCCGCAAGCACGGTATCAGCGAGGCGACGCTGTATAACTGGAAGGCGAAGTATCGCGGGATGGACGTGTCCGACGCCAAGCGCCTGAAGGCTCTGGAGGACGAGAACGCGAAGCTGAAGGAGCTGGCGGTCGACCAGATGCTGGAGGCGGCGGCGCTGAAGGAGCTTCTGTCAAAAAATGGTAAGGCCCGTTCCTTCATCGGCGCCCTTGGTATGAGCTAGGCTCAGGACCTATTAATTCCGACTGAGGTGTGATCCATGGTTTCCGAGAAGAAGGCCGTAATGGTTGATTTGTTTCTGCTGAGCGAGCGTCAGATGTCGCGAATATCGCCGTTCTTCCCGCTGGCGCATGGGGTTCCGCGGGTCGATGACCGGGGGGTGATAAGCGGGATTGTTTACGTGATCCGCAACGGTCTGCAGTGGAGGGACGCGCCTGCCGGCTACGGCCCACACAAGAGACGCTCTACAATCGCTTCATCCGCTGGAGCCTGATGGGTGTGTTCGACCGCATCTTCGCCGGGCTTGCCGGAGAAGGGCCGAAGCCTGAGCGTATCATGATCGATGCAACGCATCTGAAGGCTCATCGCACGGCGGCGAGCCTGCTTAAAAAGAGGATGTTCCCCGTCGTATCGGGCGATCCAAGGGCGGGCTGAACTCGAAGCTCCACACCGTCTGCGACGGCGACGGACGGCCGATTATCATGCTGTTGTCGGAAGGCCAGATGAGCAATCACAAAGGTGCTCGTCTCGTGCTCGACGCCTTGCCGCCGGACGATTACCTGATCGCCGATCGCGGCTATGACAGCGTATGATTCCGCCAGGAACTCCAAACCAAGGGCATCGAGCCCTGCAGTCCGTCGAGCCGAAGGCGTAAAGTCTCTTATATCTACGACACAACGCTCTACCGCCAGCGCCACAAGGTCGAGAACCTATTCGCAAAGCTCAAGGACTGGCGACGCATCGCAACCCGCTACGACAAGCTCG
>JAFKFE010000615.1 GCA_017308345.1 Alphaproteobacteria bacterium
GAGATCCGAGACCCGCCCGCCCAGGGCGACGGCGGACGCATTCGGACATTTGCCCTTCATTCGCCGCCAATTGCATCCTATATCGCGCTGACGCGACGCGGCCGGCAGCGGTCGCCAGCGATTCGCGACCTGAGGGCGGCAGGTCATCACTTGTTGGCACGCGGAGCTCATGGCGCCCCTGCGCATCTACTTCGACAGGCTTCTCGATGCCGTGGCGCCCAGGGTTCCGCGGCGCGAATTGACGGATGAGGAGCGTCTGGCGCTGGTGCGCCGCCACGGCGATTTCTCGCTCGCCTATTCCACCGCCGTGCAGAGCAAGCTGTCCTATTTCAGCGACGGCGACGGCTACATCGCCTTCGGCACCAAGATGAGCCGCCATTTCGCCCTGGGCGATCCGGTGGCCGACCCGGCCGACCGCCCGGCCTATATCAAGCGCTTCGTCGAGGCCGCCGGCAGCCCCTGGTTCGTGCAGATCGGCGCCGACACGGCCAAGGTGCTCGCCGGTCTCGGCTACCAGGTCAACCGGCTCGGCATCGACACCAGGCTGCATTTGCCGGAGCATGATTTCTCGGGCAAGCGCAACGAGACGGTGCGCTATTCCGAGCGCTGGCTGGCCAGGAAGGGTTTTGTGCTCGCCGAGGGCACCGGCGACATACTGCTCGATGAGATAAAACAGCTTTCCAAGGACTGGCGCAAAAAGCGCATCATCAAGCGCTGGGAGATGGGCTTCCTCAACCGTCGCTTTTCCACCCAGCCCGGCGCCGACATGCGCCGCTTCCTCCTGCACAGCCCCGAAGGCCGGCTTCTCGCCATCCTGGATTTCGACCCCCTGTTTCGCGACGGCAAGGTCTTCGGCTACACCACCTCCTTCAAGCGCAAGCAGGTCGACGCCACGCCGCATGCCGAGGTCGGACTGACCAAATTCGCCGTCGACCGCTTTCGCGAGGAGGGCATCTCGGTGGTGACGCTTGGCCTCTCGCCGCTGCTGGACATCGAGCCCAGCGGCTTCGCCGAATCGGACTTCTGGCGCAACACCTTCCAGCGCGCCTACAACTCGCCCTGGGTCAACCGCTCGCGCTTCAACCTGCAGGGCCAGGCGGCTTTCAAGCGCCGCTTCCACGGCATCGAGGAGCCGACCTATATCGCGTTCCGCAAAGGAACCTTCGTGGAGATGCTGGGGCTGCTGCGCCTGACCAAGGCGATCTAGAGCGTCGGACGCTCAGGTTGAATCGCGAAGGATTCCTCTGATGTTGGGTTTGTGATTCACTTCCTTATGGAGGTGATTTGCTATGCCCAAGCCCTATTCGCTCGATTTGCGTGAACGCGTTGTGTGGTTTGTCGAGGCTGGCCAT
>JAFKFE010000616.1 GCA_017308345.1 Alphaproteobacteria bacterium
GCGCAGGCCGCCCAGATGTCCCGCCAGCGTCGAGGCGAGGCTCCTCCCGGGCAGGAGTTCATTTGCCCCACTTGAGGAACCACGGACATGAACGCTCATTCGAATGAACGTTGGTGCGATTTCCAATCTGGCTAAGCTTGATCCGCAGGCAAATGACAGCTTGCTCGCAGACACTTGGGCAGTCCGCCATGATCATCGAGTTGTTTGGGCCGCCTGGTGCAGGCAAGACCACGCTTCTTCGGGGCCTCTGCCGGGAGATGGCGAAACACGGCATCAATGTGAAGACCGTGAACGGGTATCGCCTGATTGAATACGCGTCCGCCCAGGGTGATGGTCCCGAGGTGCGCCATGGCATCGGGCGTATCGGCAGAAAGATCGCCACGTCCGGTCCGGTGCTGCTATCGACCTTGCCAAAGGATGGTGTCGCGGCGCGGCTTCTGGCATCGATCCCTCTACGAAGCCGCATATGGTCATGGCGCATGAAAGTCGACGTCGCGCTGCTGTGCGAGTCCTGGCGTCAAGCGCAGGAATCGGAAGGTTATTTCATTTTCGAAGAAGGCCTGATCCAGGCTTTGTGCGCGCTGGTTCTGCTGGCGCGAACTCCCAGCGTCGACGTCGTTCGTGACAGCCTGGCGTTCCTGCCGCGACCAGACCTCCTTATCCAGCTCGATGCGCCGCAGGAAACGCTGCGCCGCCGTCTTGTGGATCGCCATGCACGGCAACCACTTATCGAGGTCCTCTTGTTCGAACTTGGCGTGGAAAGGGGCTTGAGGCAGGCAGAGATCTCAAGGGAGATTGGCGAATGCTTGCGCCACAACGGTTGGCCCTTGATACAAATCAACGGCGCCGAGCCTCACGATTTTGACGAGGTCATCACGAGAGTTTTGCGTGACCGTGACCATGTCAGTGAAACCGCCTGAGGCTAAGCTGGCACTTCGACATTTTTCGAAGGAACACGCCTGCCTCGCCAGGGACGCTGCTTCGAAAGCAGTTTGATGCATTGGACAACAGCGGATGGTCATCTGTCTCGGGCCGCCACTCGGGACGGCGCGCCAAAGGCCGCAAACCGGCGCTGGATGTCATGCGGGTGTGGATGCACGACCCTTGATCAATGCTCCGGCGATGGAACCGCCTTTTGCGGTTCGCCGACAAGGACGGCATCTCCGACCGCGTGCGCGATATTGCGCAGAATCTTCCATTCCTGATCGAGGCGGCGCACTGCCGTCATCCACGGACTGTTTTCGACAGCCTTCGTCTTTGGCTGCGCCAACAACAGTGAGCCATACAGTTCCCGCATGCGGCGCGTCGCCTTGTCACGGGTAAACAATTTTGAGGTCCGGCGCGAAGCC
>JAFKFE010000530.1:0-9955 GCA_017308345.1 Alphaproteobacteria bacterium
CTATATATGTGCTCATCATGCCCAAGAAACAAGCATCTATTTTGCAACACACGCATGCAAAAAGACGCAGGCTGTGGTCCAACCTATTCGCGGAACCCATAGGACCAGAAAAATCGTCGATTCCAGGCCGTTTCCAGAGCTAAAGCGCCTGCTTAAATACAAAATCGAGCCGATTTTGCTCGGAAATATAGGCGAGTCGGCAAATGATGCCGATTTCGGCATGCCGAGACTATTTTTGCGGCAGGAGACCGACGATGCGGATTTTTTCAGCAGTTGCCGGCAGCGCATTATTCCTTGTCGTCGCGCCAGGTGTTGTCGCCGGCCTGGTGCCCTGGCTGCTGACCGAGCATTATCGCAAGCCTCTGGCGGCTGCACCGGGCTTCGTGGCCGCGTGCTCCTTCGTTGTGGTCGGAGCGGCGGCGGTGCTGCTCCATGCCTTCGCCCGTTTTGCCCTCGAAGGTCTCGGCACGCCCGCCCCGGTGGCGCCGACCGAGAAGCTGGTCGTCGGGGGCGTCTACCGCCATGTGCGCAACCCCATGTATGTCGCGGTGCTGTCGATCATCCTCGGCCAGGCGCTGCTGTTTTCGAGCTGGCCCGTCGCGATCTACGGTCTGATTGCCGCGGCGGCGATGGTCTGCTTCGTGAAATTCTATGAAGAGCCGACGCTCGCCAGCCGCTATGGGGTGGAATATCAAGCCTATCGCCGCGCCGTGCCCGGTTGGCTCCCTCGATTGACGCCCTGGCGTGGATGATCAGCGCTGGTGGGCCGGTGTCAGGTCGTCGCCTTGCGCAGGCCGGCCTCACCCGAATATCGGCGCACCCTAGCTAGAAGGACCAGCTACGCGCCTTGGCGATGATGAAATCGCGGAAGACATGCAGCTTCGCCTGGTTCTTCATCGCGTCGGGATAGGCGAAATAGGTGTCGAAGGACGGGACCTCGGTTTCGGGCAGCAACTGCACAAGGTTCGAGTCCTTGTTGATCACATAGTCCGGCAGCATGGCGATGCCCGCGCCGCCCTGCACCGCCCGCTTGATCGACAGGATGTCGTTGATCTGCAGCGTCGGCACCCGCTGCGCGCCCTCGAAATCGCCGACCGTCTCCAGCCAGTTCAGCTCCGACAGATGCGAAGGCACCGGCACGCCGAAAGTCACGATGCGATGGTTCCTGAGCTCCGCGATCGTGGCTGGCCTGCCGAACTTGGCGATATAGGAGGGCGCCGCGTAGAGGTGGAAATGCACCGTGAACAGCCGCCGCTGGATAAGGTCGGGCTGCTGCGGCTGTCGCAGCCGGATCGCGCAATCGGCCTGGCGCATGGTCAGGTCGAGTTCCTCATTGGCGAGGATCAGTTGCAGACTGATCTCCGGATAGAGCTCGATGAATTCCTGCACCCGTTCGGTCAGCCATCCTGCGCCCAGGCCCACCGTGGTGGTTACCCTGAGCACGCCCGACGGCCGGTCCTTGGTCTCGGTCAGCCGCGTCTTGATGGTTTCCAGCTTCATCAGCACGTCATGCGCCGTGCGGAACAGCATCTCGCCCTGCTCGGTCAGCACCAGGCCGCGCGCATGGCGGTGGAACAGCGCGACGCCGACGTCATGTTCCAGCGCGCTCACCTGCCGCGAAATGGCCGATTGCGACAGATGCAGCGTCTCGGCGGCATGGGTGAACGACCCAGCCTCCGCCGCTGCGTGAAATACGCGTAGCTTGTCCCAGTCCAGCGCCATGATTCCCCTCGCGTTGCATTTGGCGTCTGAATGAAAAATCAGGCTTTTAAACGGCTTTTTTCAGCCGATTTGTCATTCCGCCGCTTCGCGGTGAACCTCTATGCCCGCCAGATATTTTTCCGCCTCGAGCGCCGCCATGCAGCCAAGCCCCGCCGCCGTTACCGCCTGGCGGTAGACATCGTCGGTGACGTCGCCGGCGGCGAACACGCCGGGCACGTCGGTGCGGGTCGAATCCGGCGCCGTCCACAGATAGCCGTTCGGCTTCTGCTTCAGCTTGCCGGCGAAGAGCTCGACCGCCGGCGCATGGCCGATGGCCACGAACACGCCGTCGACCGGCAGCTTCGATTCCTGGCCGGTCACGACATTGCGCAGCGTCAGGCCTTCCACCGAAGGCGGCAGCGGCGCCTTGCCCGGACGGCCGGTGATCTCGTCCACGACCGTATCCCAGATGACGCGGACATTGTCCTTCGCAAGAAGCCGCTCGCGCAGGATGCGCTCGGCGCGGAAATCGCCGCGCCGGTGGATGACGGTGACGCTCTTGGCGAGGTTCGACAGATATAGCGCCTCCTCGACCGCGGAATTACCGCCGCCCACCACCGCGACATCCTTGCCGCGATAGAAGAAGCCGTCGCAGGTGGCGCAGGCCGAAACGCCGAAGCCCATGAAGGTCTGCTCCGACGGAATGCCCAGCCACTTGGCCTGCGCGCCGGTGGCGATGATCAGCGCATCCGCCGTGTAGACGGTGCCGGAATCGCCCGTGGCCCGGAACGGCCGCACATTGAGGTCGACCTCGGTGATGATGTCGTTGATGATGTCGGTGCCGACATGCTCGGCCTGCTTCAGCATCTCGCCCATCAGCCAGGGGCCTTGGATCGGGTCGGCGAAGCCTGGATAGTTTTCGACATCCGTGGTGATCATCAGCTGCCCGCCCTGCTGTAAGCCGGCGACCAGCATCGGCTTCAGCATGGCGCGGGCGGCATAGATCGCCGCCGTGTAGCCGGCCGGGCCGGAACCGATGATAAGAACGGGCGCGTGTTTGGTGTTGTCCATGAAAAGGTCCCCTGCGGCGCATGGCCGTGGCTTGTCGCGTGTAATGTAAGTGTTGCCCGTGGGGCCAGCAAGGCAAGTTGACCTTCGTCCCCGGAAAGCTTCGTCCCTGCATATCGGGCCATATCGCCGTTCGTCATCCACGCATGTCGCCCAGAGGCGCCTGCGGTTCTGGATCGCGACATGCGTCCGACAACGACAAAATCATCGCAAAGGGATAGCGTCCGGCACGAAACCAAATTACAAAATCGCGAAAGATTCTTGCGCGAAGGCCATTCATGCCGCTGAAAGCCGACCTCGACGCCATCGACTGGAAGATCCTGCGCGAGCTGCAGAATGACGGGCGCATGACCAATGTCGAATTGTCGAGCCGGGTCGGCATCTCGGCACCGCCCTGTCTGCGCCGGGTCAGGCGGCTGGAAGAGGCCGGCATCATCCGCGGCTATCGCGCCCTCCTCAACGCGCCGGCGCTCGGCATGGATGTCGTCGCCTTCTGCCTGATCGGCCTGCACCACCAGGCCGACGCCGAGCTGAAGACCTTCGCCGAGCGTACGCGCGGATGGCCGATCGTGCGCGACGCCTGGATGGTCTCGGGCGAATCCGATTTCCTGCTGCACTGCGTGGCGAGCGACCTCGGCACCTTCCAGACCTTCGTCATCGAGGAGCTGGCCTCGGCCCCGAACGTGGACACAGTGCGGACGGCTTTGACCATCCGCCGCGTCAAGGACGAGGGGCTGGTGGCTTTTCCGGCCTAATGTGCCGGCTTGCGGAAATTCACCCGCGCAAACAATGGCTTAGAACCGGGTTTTGAATCAATCCGCGATCAAAGCGACCGTATCGCGGTAAGCAGCTCCTCAAGGTCCGCCGCGCCGCGCAACGGCGAAACCGACAGCCCACCCATCATCGACACGCCACCATCGACAAGCCAGCCACGCTCTAGGCCGGCGCGCCGACCGGCTTCCATATCGGCCGGCTTGTCACCGACGATCAGCGACCGCTTCAGATCGAGACCAAGCCGGCGGCCCGCCTCCAGCAGCATGCCCGGATTGGGCTTGCGCATCGGGTGATCGGCGATGGCGAGTGGACCTGAGCCGGCTTCGTGATAGGCGCAGGCAAGCACCATGTCGACAAACGCGTCTTGCTCAGCCAGCAGATCGAGCACGCGCCCGTTGACCCGGGCGAACGCGTCCCAGCCGAAATAGCCGCGCGCGATACCCGACTGGTTGGTGACGACAACGACCGGAACGCCGCGCCGGTTCGCGACCTCGATCACCAGCGCGATATCGCCGCGCAACATCATCGCCGCCGGATCGTCCGGATAGCCGGTGTCGATATTGATCGTGCCGTCACGGTCGAGGAACAGCGCCGGCCGGCCAACCGGAAACTCCGCGGAGCCAATCCGCTCCACCCACAGGCCGGGCTCCGCAAGCGGAAAGCCCACGTCCTCAGCCATTGCTGAGACGCGCTTCCACCGCTTCGCACAGATAATGGTAGAGGCACAGATGCCCCTGCTGGATGATCGGCGTCGAGGTCGACGGCACATTGAGCAGGATGTCGGTCAACGGCGCGAGCTTGCCGCCCGTGTCGCCCGTCAGGCTGACCACAGTCATGCCCATCATGCGGGCCTGTTCGGCGGCGGCAAGGATGCTCGGCGAGTTGCCGCTGGTCGAAATCGCCAGCAGCACCGCGCCTTCCGAGCCATGCGCCTCGACCTGGCGCGAGAAGACCGTGTCGAAGCCGTAGTCATTGCCCCAGGCGGTCAGCACAGCGGCGTTGGCCGGCAGCGCTATGACGTTGTAGGCCTTGCGCTCCTTCAGGAAACGGCCGACCAGTTCGCCGGCTATATGGATGGCGTCGCTCGCCGAGCCGCCATTGCCGCAGATCAGCAGCGCCTTGCCTTGCGAAAGCGCGGTCACGACCGTGCTCACCGCGCGCTCCATCTCGTTGGTGAGGTCACGTTCGACCATCGCCGAGATCGCCGCCGCGGAGCGGACCAGGTAGTCGTTCAAATCGGACATGAGACCCTCAGTTTGCGGCACGCAGCTTGCCGATCGTGTTCGTCGTGCTCTTGCCGGCGACGAGATCGACCAGCACCACGCGCCCGCCCGCCTTCTGCACCACGTCGGCGCCGACCACGGTCTCGACCGTATAATCCGCGCCCTTGACCAGGATGTCCGGCAAAAGCGCCTCGATCAGCTTGAGCGGCGTGTCTTCCTCGAAGACGACGACGGCATCGACCGAGGCAAGTGCCGCCAGCACGCAGGCGCGGTCATGCTGGTTGTTGACCGGGCGCCCCGGCCCCTTGAGCCGGCGCACCGAGGCGTCGCTGTTGAGACCGAGCACCAGCCGGTCGCACTGGCTGCGCGCGGCATGCAGCAGGCTGACATGGCCGGCATGCAGGATGTCGAAACAGCCATTGGTGAAGCCTACGGTCAGCCCCTCTTCCTTCCAGGCGGCGACCATCCTGGCCGCGGCGTTGAAATCGAGGATGGCATCCTGGTGGCCGGTCGGCCCGTGCGAGCGGAACAGCGCGCCGGACAGTTCCTCGACGTTGAGCCGCGCCGTGCCGCGTTTTCCCACCACGACGCCGCCGGCAGCATTGGCGATGACGGCCGCGTGCACCCGATCGGCGCCCGCGGCGAGCGAAAGCGCGAAACTGGCGATGACCGTGTCGCCCGCGCCGGAAACGTCGAACACTTCGCGCGCCTGGGTGGAGATGTGGCGGGCATCCTCGGCCGAGACGACGCTCATGCCCTTCTCGCTGCGCGTGGCGACGATGAACTCGAAATCATGCGCGGCGATCAGGTCGCGCGCCGCGGCCACGATCTCATCGTCGCCGAACACCTTGCGCCCGACCGCTTCGCCCAGCTCCTTGCGGTTCGGCGTCACCGCGGTCGCTCCGGCATAGCGCGCATAGTCGCGCCCCTTCGGATCGACCAGCACCGGCTTGCCGGCATCGCGGCAGATCGCGATCAGTTCGCCGGCGACGCCGTCGAGCAGGATGCCCTTGCCGTAGTCGGAGAGAATGACGATGTCGGCGCGGCCAAGCGCCGCCTGGAAATGATCGATGAGCCTCGCCCGCTCGGCGGAGGTGAGCGGCTTGATCTCCTCTTCGTCGAAGCGCAGCACCTGCTGGTTGAGCGCGCTGAAGCGGCTTTTCGACGAAGTCATGCGGTCCTGGCGCTGCAGGAGCCCGTCGGTATCGACGCCGATCTCGCCGAGCATGCGCATCAGGTTGTTGCCAGCCTGGTCGGCGCCGATCACCGAAACGGGGATGGCGGTCGCGCCGAGCGAAACGATGTTGGAGACGACATTGCCGGCGCCGCCCATGTTCAGCATCTCGCCCCGTCCATGCAGCACGGGGATGGGGGCCTCCGGCGAGATGCGCTCGATGACGCCGCTGACGAAGCGATCGAGGATGAAATCGCCCACCACCAGCACGGCGACGTCGCCGAAACGGGCGATGATGCGATGCAAGGGTTCCGGGGAAGGCGGAGGGTGCTTGATCATCTCACTCGCGGTATGCCTGAAGAAGGCCGGACTTGATTAGATTTCAGCGCCGGAATTGTGGCGTGGGTTGCTCAAAGCGAGCCGATATACCGCAATTCGGGCGAGCGCAACGGCAGGCCTGGTGGGGCGGCGGCAATCAGCTCCTCTGAAGGGCGACGTGGACACCGAGGCCGACCAGCACGGCGCCGCCAGCGCGCTGCATCAGCCGCTGCGCGCGTCCCGAACGCCGCAGCCGCGCAATCATCGCGCCGGCAAGGAAGACGCAAACGATGTCGGCGGAGGAGAACATCAGATTGACGACCGTTCCAAGCACGACGAACTGCAGCCAGACCGGAAACGCCGCCGAGGCATCGATGAATTGCGGCAGGAACGCCATGAAGAAGATCGCCGTCTTCGGATTGAGCACCTCGACGGTGATGCTTTCGAAAAAGGCGCGCCGGGCCGATTTCCGCTCGATCAAGGGCAGAGCCGCATCGCCGTCCGTCCGTTTGCGGAACATGGAGACGCCGAGCCAGATCAGATAGAGCGCGCCGACCAGCTTGACCGCCAGATAGAGCGGCGGCACCGCATGAAACAGGACGGACAGGCCGGCGGCGGCCGCGAAGACATGCACATAGCCGCCGAGATGGATGCCGAGAGCCGCCGTCAGCCCCGACCAGCGCCCGCGCGCCATCGTCTGCGCGGCGGCGTAGAGCATGGCAGGACCGGGGATGTAGGCGAAGATCGCGGTGGTGGCGAAGAAAGCGATGAGCAGTTCGGTCGATGGCAATTTTGTCCCTCACGAGTTGGGCACGACTGAAGCGGGGGCTTTGCGGCCTCACTGTAGCGCATGGGACCGCCTGCTTTATCGACAGTCCAGCCTACCTCCCCTATAAGGGCCGGAATCGGCAACGGAGCAAGGCTGAAAAGCATGATCATCGTTACGGGCGGTGCCGGTATGATCGGCTCCAACATCGTCGCGGCTCTCAACGCCGAGGGGCATGACGACATCGTCGTGGTCGACGATCTCACCGACGGCCACAAGATCGCCAACCTCGCCGATCTCAAGATCGCCGACTATCTCGACAAGGACGATTTTCTCGCCCAGCTCGACAATGGCGCGCTCGGCCGCATCGAGGCGGTCTTCCACCAGGGCGCGTGCTCGACCACTACCGAGTGGAACGGCAAGTTCATGATGGAGGTGAACTACACCTATTCGAAGCGGCTCCTGCATGCCTGCCTCGACCTGCGCGTGCCCTTCCTCTATGCCTCCTCCGCGTCGGTCTATGGCGGCGGCAGCGAGTTCCGCGAGGAGCCCGAGTTCGAGCGCCCGCTCAACGTCTACGCCTATTCCAAGAAGCTGTTCGACGACTACGTCCGCCGCAACGTCGACGCCGATCATTCGCAGGTGACCGGCCTGCGCTACTTCAACGTCTATGGACCCCGCGAGGCGCACAAGGGCGCCATGGCGTCGGTCGCCTTCCATTTGTTCAATCAGGTCGAGCGCGGCGAAAATCCGAGACTGTTCGGCGCCTATGACGGCTTCGGCCCCGGCGAGCAGAGCCGCGACTTCATCCATGTCGGCGATGTCGCCGAGGTCAATCTGTGGCTGTGGAAACGCGGCGTGAGCGGCATCTTCAACTGCGGCACCGGCCGCGCCCAGCCGTTCCGCGCCATCGCCGAGACGGTGATCGACACGCTGGGCAAGGGCGAGATCGAGTTCATCCCCTTCCCCGACCATCTCAAGGGCAGCTACCAGAGTTTTACGCAGGCTGATATGTCCCGCTTGCGCGCGGCCGGCTACAATGGCCAATTCCGCACAGTCGAAACCGGCGTCAGGGACTATGTCGAATGGCTGAAGGCCCAACGATCCTCGTGATCGGCCCACGCTGGGTGGGCGACATGGTCATGGCGCAGTGCCTGTTTGCGGCGCTGAAGGAAAAGCATCCGCACGCGGCCATCGATGTGCTGGCGCCGGCCTGGGCGGCCCCTTTGGTCAAGCGCATGCCCGAGATACGCAGCCAGATCGACTTTCCGCTGATGCCGGGAGCGCTCGAATTCCGCAGCCGCAGGCGCTTCGGCCGCCTGCTGCGCGGCCGCTACGACATGGCCTATGTGCTGCCGGGGAGCTGGAAATCGGCCTTGATCCCGTTCTTTGCCCGCATCCCGCATCGTGTCGGCAATCTGCGCGAAATGCGCTACGGCCTGCTGACCGACATCGTGCCGTTGCCCGAAACCCTGAAACGGCGCACGGCGCGCGCCTATTTCGGCCTCGCGCGCGGCGGCACGTTTCGCGTGCCGCACCTTACCGTGGACCAGGCCAACCAGGCCGATCTGCTGACGCGCTTCGGGCTCACGGCAAAGAAATTCGTAGCCTTGATGCCGGGCGCCGAATTCGGCCCGGCAAAACGCTGGCCGAGCGACCATTATGCCGGGCTCGCCCGGGACATGATGGCAAAGGGTCTTGGTGTCGTGCTGCTCGGCTCCAGGAACGATGCCGGCGTCACCGGCGAGATCACCGCGCTGGCGCCCGGCGCCATCGACCTTGCCGGCAAGACGCGGCTGGAGGACGCCATCGACCTGATCGCCGCGGCGAAGCTTGCGGTGTCGAACGACAGCGGGCTGATGCATGTCGCGGCGGGAGTCGGCACGCCGATCGTGGCCGTCTATGGTTCGACCTCGCCGGAAAACACGCCGCCACTCAGCGAGCGCTCCGAGCTGATCTGGCTTCATCTGTCCTGTTCGCCCTGCCACAAGAAGATCTGCCCGCTTGGGCATCTCAACTGCCTGAATACACTCGATGTCGCCCGCGTCACGGCCGCGGCCGAGCGCTTGCTCGAGGTCCCGGCGGCGGCATGAAGGTGCTGATCGTCAAGACATCGTCGATGGGCGATGTCATCCACACCTTTCCCGCCGTCGAGGACGCGCTGCGCAACCGTCCCGACATCGACTTCGACTGGTGCGTGGAGGAGCCGTTTGCCGGCATCGTGGCGCTGCACCCGGCGATTGGAATCACCCACAAGGTGGCGGTCCGGCGCTGGCGCAAGCGGCTTCTCGACGGCGCCACATGGCGCGAGATGGCCGCACTGCGCAAAGCGCTTCGCGCCTCCCGCTACGATCTTGTCATCGACGCGCAAGGCTTGCTGAAATCGGCCCTGGTCGCCATCCAGGCCGGCGCGCCGATTGCCGGCTTCGACCGGGAGAGCGCCCGCGAGCCTTCGGCAACGCTGTTTTATCAGCGCAAATACGCCGTGCCACGCGACCTGCACGCCATCGAGCGCACGAGGCGGCTGTTCGGGTTGGCGCTTGGCTACCAGCCCGACCTGTCGGCGCTTCAGTCAGGCATCGTACCGCCGGCGGGCAACCTGCCCGGCATTGAAGGCAGAGCCGCCTTCCTGCTGCACGGCACCAGCCGCGAGGACAAGAAATGGCCGGTCGAGGATTGGATCGAAACCGCGCGTCGACTGGCCGACCGGCAATTCACGCCGGTGGTCACCTGGTCGAATGAGCCGGAAAAGAAAGTGGCGGAAGCCATTGCCGGAGCCGTGCCGGGGACGGTGCTGGTGGCGAAATCGCCGCTCGACGATGTCGCCGCGATCCTCGGCCGCTCGACGCTGGTGATCGGCGCCGACACCGGCCTCACCCACCTCGCCAGCGCCTTCGGCCTGCCGACCGTCGCCATCTTCCTGGCGACCGA
>JAFKFE010000530.1:10016-14985 GCA_017308345.1 Alphaproteobacteria bacterium
GGGCCGTTTGCCTCGACCCTTCTCGCGCCAGTCGGCGGCGAGGTCACGCCGGCCGAGGTGATGGCGGAGGCGGAGAGGCTGGTGGCGCTTGGTTCAAGGGCGCCAGCGTGAGGACCTTTTCAGAATTCGCTCTGGCGAGTCGAATAGCGCGGTTTTCGAGAACCGGCCTACGCCGGCCGTAGCCCTTCACAGAGCGGAAATGCTTATGAGAGCTTCGGTCGGCGAAGGCCGGAGCGGAGCGTACTCAAAGTACGTGAGCACCGGAAGCGCAGAAAACCGCACGCGCATGACCCCGAAAATCGCATTCGATTTTCGGAAAGGATCATGCGCAAACCAAGTGCTACAGCGTCCTTTGCGCGTCCGAAAGGACGCGCGGCGCTGTAGTCGGCCGCCAGAGTGGAATTATCAAAAGGTCCTCAAATAAACTGCACCTGGACGATCTCATACCCACGAGCGCCGCCCGGTGCGTTGACCTCGATGGCGTCGCCGACTTCCTTGCCGATCAGCGCGCGGGCGATCGGCGAGGAGATCGAGATGCGGCCGGACTTCACGTCCGCTTCCTGGTCGCCGACGATCTGGTAGGTCTTCTTTTCCTCGGTGTCCTCGTCGACCAGCACGACGGTCGCGCCGAACTTGACCTTGTCGCCGGAAAGCTTCGAGACGTCGATGACCTCCGCGCGCGCGATCAGATCCTCGAGCTCGTTGATGCGGCCTTCATTGTGGCTCTGCGACTCCTTGGCAGCGTGATATTCGGCATTTTCGGACAGGTCGCCATGCGAACGCGCTTCGGAGATCGCCTCGATGATACGGGGACGTTCCTCCTGCTGGCGCCAGCGGAGCTCTTCCTTCAATGACGCGAACCCCTCGCCTGTCATCGGGACCTTGATCATATGCCTGACCTTTCCTGCCGCCACCCCCGTTTTCGGGAGCAACCCTGTCAAATGGTACAAAAAGAAAACGGTCCGGCAGCCTCGGGCTAACGGAACCGTTTCACCACAATTTCCCCGAATATAGCGATCTTCGCGCGATTTTCACGCTCAAAAATCAAGTTCGGCAAAATGATCACCGCTTTCGCGAACCCGGCTGACGGCGAGCAGCAAAAAACCGGCTGCGATTGCTCGCAGCCGGTTCGAGAAGTGGTGAACCCCGTTCAGCTCCGCAGGAAATGATCGATCTGCTCGGACAGCATGCCGTATTCGCGCGAGCCCTTGCCGGTCCGCTTTTCGATTTCCTGGAGTTGCTGCTGCGCACCGGCGAGATCGCCGATCTGCAGATGCGCTTCACCGAGATACTCGCGCACCAGCGTGTAGTTCGGGTCGATCCTCAGCGCTTCCTCGTAGTAGCCGAGGCCGACCGTGACGCGGTCCGAATGGCGGTGCGAATAGCCGAGATAGTTGAGGATGCGCGGATCCTGCTTGTTGGCGGCTAAAGCCAGCACCGAGATCGCCTCGTCATAGCGCCCGGCCATCGCCAGATCGTGGCCCGCCTCGTAGATGCTGTCGTCATCCAGCATGCCATATTGCGGC
The DNA here is from genome assembly GCA_017308345.1 of Alphaproteobacteria bacterium. Classification (GTDB taxonomy): domain Bacteria; phylum Pseudomonadota; class Alphaproteobacteria; order Rhizobiales; family Rhizobiaceae; genus Mesorhizobium. The sequence continues at coordinate 11,543 of JAFKFE010000530.1, forward strand.
ACCACGCATTTCTGCTTCTTCTTGTCCCAGACCTCGCCTTTCTTGCACTGGGTAGTGGTTTGACCGCTCCCGCCGCCACCTTCACCGGCCGTGAACGCGGGCGCAACGAACAGCGGCAGCGCCGCGATAGCCATGACCTGAACAAGCAAACGTCTACGCATCGAAGCCTCCATGAGCGTGACAATGGCAGATTAACGCCGCCTTGGCCCGGTTTCATCCCGAAATGCGGGCGGATGCCGAAGTATTTTGGACAATCCGGAAAGAAGCCCATGCCTGCGGACGTGACGCGCGCCGCAAATCCGCTATCATCGGTGCCCAGCGCATCACGTGGAGAAGGACCGTGCAGCAGCGCCTCGAGAAAGAGTGGGAGCTTTCGATCGATCCAGACACGGTGCGCCTGCTCATCCTCAAGGCGAAGGCGCTGAGCGCCGCCGTCAACGAGGACTATGACGACGGCGCCGAGCATGAGGTCGAGTTCGACGGCGACACGCATGCCAGCCACCACCATGACGGCCTTGTCGAGGAGGCCTCGGAAGATCTCACCGAGGAGGAATTCCGCGAACTGATCGACGATCTCAACGTCGACGAAGCGGCCGAACTGATCGCGCTCGCCTGGGTCGGGCGCGGCGACTATGACGCATCCGAATGGGCGGATGCGGTGGCCGCCGCCAGGGAACGCCCCAGGAAGCGCGCGGCCAAGTACCTGCTCGGCTTGCCGATGCTCGCCGACTGGCTGGAAGAAGGCCTTGAAGCGATCGGCGCGTAACGCGCCGGTAACCGATTGTGATCGCAACCGCCCGCCTTCTCAGGCAACCTCGCCGTGCCGGGGCCGTTTCCGGCCGATGGCAACGCTGAGCTTTTCCGGATTTTGCAGGCTGGCGCTGCCTTTGGCGGCCGCCACCTTGCTGGTCACGCCGGCCGATGCCAGGCATCGCCACAGGCAGCCGCTGACACCGCGGATGGAGCAGCCGCGGATGGAGCAGCCGTTGACGCAGCGGGCCGATCAGCCCCTGAAGCCGAGGAGCAAGCACCGCGTGAGATCGCCGGGCAAGCGGCATATGGCGCCGAAGCTGACGCAGCAGCAAACGCGGGACCAGCCGACCTTGCCCGCCGATGTTCCGGTGCCGGAGCCACATCCCACGGAGGCGCAAAAGGCCGACATCGCGACGATGGAAGAGCGAAAGGCTGGCGGCCCAAAGGACGCTGACGCGTCCGACCGGATGAATCAGGAGAAGTCTCATCAGGGAAGGCAGCAGCGTCCCCGGCCTTCGGCCCAGAAGCCGTCAACCGACATGGACAGCGAAGCTGAGGCGCCGGCCGCGATGCCGATTCCGACACAAAGACCCGATATCGCGGAACCGGAGGTTGAGCCGCCCGCCGTCGCGCCGACCCCCCCTGAAAAACCGGCTGATAGCGGCGACAACAAACCGCTGCCCGATCCGCGCTCGGCCGATCGTCCGACCGACGAGATGCCGGCCGAGGAGGTTGACTGCCGCGAGCGCCTCAAGACGCTCGGTGTCGAATTCGAGGAGCATCAGGCCGAAAGCAATGCCGAAATCGGTTGCTCGATCCCTTACCCCATCGTTCTGAAAACGCTCGGCAAATCGATCGGCATCAATCCCGCAACGGAGCTGAACTGCAAGATGGCGGAGGCTGCGGCGCGCTTTGCCGCCGATGTCATCCAGCCCGCGGCGAAGGCAGAACTCGGCGCCGACCTGAAGTCGATCAACCAGGCCTCGGCCTTCGTCTGCCGGCCGCGCAACGGCACCCGCAAACTGTCGGAACATGCCTTCGGCAACGCGCTCGACATCGCCTCCTTCACGCTGTCCGGCGGCACCAGGGTCGAGGTCGGCCCGATGCCGCCTGAGAAGGATGCGAAATTCCTCGACGCGGTGCGCAAGGCCGCCTGCGGACCGTTCAAGACGGTGCTGGGGCCGGGCGCCGACCCCGACCACGCGCTGCATTTCCACCTGGACCTGGAACCGCGCCGTCACGGCGGCACTTTCTGCCAGTAAGCATGATCTCGAAAGTTCCGGATCTGGCAAGAACAGCGCCGCAATTCCGCCTCAGGCATGAATGCCGGTGCTGATCTTTCCTTTACTGTTGCGGGTTAACCTCAAGCCATCGGGATCATGATCCCAATTGGGACCGGATCTTGGGGACAAGGATGCCTTTCAATGGCTCGACGACTTGGCGCCATGCTGTTGGCGGCGCAACGCAACAGGCGTGCGCGCGTCATGATCGCCGGACTGGCCGCGAGTGCTGCCATCGCGACGATATCGGCCTGCACCACGGGTGACGTCTTTGCGCTGCAGCCGGCCGTCGATGTCGGCAGCCAGACGGCGGCCGTACCGCAGCCGGACGCGCCGCAATACTCCGGCATGCAGCGCCTTGTTCCGTCCAATCCCTACCTGACCCAGGCCGCCTATCCGCGCATGGATGAGCCGATGTCGCCTCTCGAGCAGATGCCGGCTAGAGAGATCGACTGCCGCAACGAGTTGAAGCGGATGGGCGTCGTCTACCAGGACATCCAGCCGATCCATGAAGGCCAGTGCGGCATCGATTATCCGGTGAAAGTCTCGGCAATCGGCAGCGTCGCCATGAAGCCGGCGGCGACGCTGACCTGCAACATGGCCGCCACCTTCGCTGCCTGGACGAAGAACGAGTTGCAGCCGGCCGCCCGCTGGCGCTATTTCTCCGGCGTCAAGGCGATCCACCAGGGCTCCTCCTATTCCTGCCGCAACATCGCCGGTGAAGGTGTGTTGTCCGAGCACGGCAAGGGCAACGCGCTCGACGTCATGAGCATCGAGCTCAACAATGGCGACGACATCGACGTTCGCAAGCCCGGCCTGTTCGCCTTCCGCACCCGCGGCTTCCTCAACAATGTGCGCGCCGACGGCTGCCAGTATTTCAACACCGTGCTCGGCCCGGGCTACAATTACGACCACCGCAACCATTTCCATTTCGACGTCAAGAACCGCAGAAGCGGTTACCGCGCCTGCCGCTGAGGCCGCCCTGCCCAAAAACGGCCAACACCGCATAAAATGGTCGCGCGTGGATTTGGGAGCGGCTGGTTGTGGGTGAGCGAAGCCTGAAGCGGCGGGCGGCGATCTGGCTGGCGGCGCTTTGCGTCTCTTATCTGGCGCTCGCCTATATCGCCGCGCCGGAATTCTGGACGTGGCGGGAGCGCGGCTTCCGCGCCCGGCCCTTCGAGATGGTGACGCATACGCCGCAGGGCATTCCCGGCGACCCGATCAATGTCGGGCTGGTCGGCACTGAAAAGGAAGTCATCCACGCCTTCGCCATCGCCGGCTGGGACACGGCCGACGCCGTGACGCTGAGGACCGCGATCGGCATCGGCGAAAGCGTGTTGTTTTCCCGCCCCTACCCCGACGCGCCGATGAGCCGCCTTTTGTTCGAGGGCCGCGCCCAGGACCTCGCCT
>JAFKFE010000617.1 GCA_017308345.1 Alphaproteobacteria bacterium
TCCGGACGGAAAACCGCTACGCACTTTTCCTGGAATTGCTCTGGCCTTTCGCGACGGCTGCAACCGCGCGGTTCGGATGCCTGAGATTGGTCGGCGTTATGCCGGTCTGCTGGCGGAAGACGCGGCTGAAATGGCCGGCATTGAGGAAGCCGCAGCGATAGGCGATCTCGCCGATCGCCAGGTCGCTGCCTTCCAGCAGCGATCTGGCGTAATGGACCCTGAGCGCCATATAGGCGGCCATCGGGCCGATGCCGAGCTCGGCGCCGAACAGCCGCTCGAGCTGGCGGCGCGAGCAGTTCAGCCTGGCGGCGATCTCGGCGACGGAGAGCGTCTCCTGCAGGTTGCTTTCCATCAGGAGCAGCGCCCGCTTAACCGCGCGGCTGGCGGCGGCCGGGAAGAGGTCGCCGACCGGCTGCACGTCGCGGCTGGAGCGGATGCGGTCGAGCACCAGGATCTTGGCGGCCTTCTCCGCCGCCTTCTGGCCGATGAACTGCGAGACGAAATAGCCGGCGAGGTCGGCCGCCCCCGTGCCGCCGGCGCAGGTGGCGCGGCCGCGGTCGACGGAATAGAGGCTGTCGGCATGGGCGTCCACATGCGGGAACTCGGCGCGGAAATCCTTGATGTGGAACCAGCTGACGGCGGCGCTGTAGCCGTCGAGCAGGCCGTAGCGCGCCAGCACGAAGCTGCCGGTGCAGAGCGCGGTGATCGGCACGCCCTTTTCGGCGGCGCGCATCAGGAACGCCTCCTTTTCCGAACTCAGCCTGCGGCTGGTGTCGAGCAGGCCGCCGACCACGACGACATTGTCGAAATCCTCCGGATTGCCCATCGCGCGGGTCGGCAGCAGCTCCACGCCGCAGCTGGCGCGGATCGGCAGGCCGCGCTCGCCGACGATCTCCCAGTCGAACTCGACCCTGCGGCTGCGGTCGCCCTCGTCGCCCGCCAGCCTCAGCGTGTCGATGAACAGCGACAGCGGCGAGAGCGTGAAATCACGCACCAGAAGAAATGCGAATTTCCTGGCCATCTTCTTTCCGGGACCGTTCCCTGCCCTCGTTCAACGGGACATTATGCGAAGGATCCCCGGGGCGCCCCACTGAATGCGACCCGCATCCGGCCGAAACACCAAAGGCCAGCGGCCCCGGCGGGGTTAGCGCCGCTCGGCGGCCCGGCTCGCCAGCGCGATGACGATGCGCCCGAGCACGATCCCCGCGACACCCGCCGCCGCCTTGACCAGGGCATCGGCGACACGCGCATGCCGGCCGGGATCGAACAGTTGCAGGAACTCCAGCACGCCGGCCACCGCGCAAACGAACAGCACCGCCTGCGTCACGCGGGACGGAAAGCCGA
>JAFKFE010000531.1 GCA_017308345.1 Alphaproteobacteria bacterium
CCCGGAGAGGATCTCGCCCGCGAACCGGGTGAGGATTTCGGCCTCGGCCGCGGTCGGGTCCGCCCCTCCGTCGTACAGCTCGAAGAAATCGTCGTGGACGTCGCACGCCAGGTCGTTGGCAAGGATCCCGGTCCCGTCGGCGCTCATCGGTCCCTCCCGCCCACACCGTACCCCGGTCCGCCCCCTCCCAATGTCGACCGACGGGCCTTCCCTGCCACACGATCACCGGCCTGGGCCGGTGAGTGCCGAGCACGGGATTTGGCGAAAGTGATCTTTGCGCAGACGCGGCTGGTCGTCAACGAGAACGCCCCCGGTGTCCGGGGGCGTTGGTAGAAGTTGCCGGGTAGAAGATACACGGCGTGTAAATCCGACGCGCGGTTCGGCCCGTCAGTCGGAGCCGCCGAGGTCGCGCCACAGCTCGGACAGGTCGTAAACGCCCGTGTCTTCCGAGGGAACGGTGACGTCGCGGTCCGGTGCGGTGGTCTGCATCCGTCGGCCCTCTTGGCTTGAGTGGTAGGCGACGGGGATTGAAAAGCACCGACCGTGCCGGTGAGGCTGCGGTTCTCCCCGCCCCTGGCTTGAGGGAAAATTGGCGGTTTGCGGCGCGCGGTCAGTCCGGTGTCGGATTCACTCGAAGTGAACGGATCAGCTTGGCCATCGGCCTGCTGATTCTCCGGTCTCCGGTGAGCCAGTAGCGGACGGCGCGGAGGGAAACGGACAAGGCCCGCGCCAGCTCGGGCCGAAGAGTTGCTCCCCGATCTCCCGAAGCTCGTCTGGGGTCGTGCGACATCCAGATCCACAATCGTATTGTGCGAGCCCTTCGGAAATCGCCAAACAACTAAGTTTCTAGATTAATTGTAGCACGCGAACCACGCAGCGGGAAGCCACATTGCACACAACGAAACCCCGGGATTGGCGCAACTCCCAGGGCGTTCGGTGCAAGATCGGTGCAACGCAGCGTAACCGAGGGAGCCCTACATCCGCTCTTTCAGCCGGCGCATCTCTTCCTCATGGGCGGTGTGGGACTTCTTCAGGCGGTACACGATGGCGCGGCTTGGTCCCGTGATGATTGGCTTGAATATGCGATGGTAGCGGTGGTAGTAATTGACGATCTCGTTTAAGAATGCCGAGGCCATCACGAGGAAGTCGTCAATCTCTTTCATCTCCACGACCGGCGCAGTCTCGTTGTCCTTCTTCAGTACGGCTCGGAAGTCGAGATGTGCGATCACTCGGTTTCGCCGCGTGTGGATGTTCATGCAGTGTGCGTCGATCCTCTTCTCTTGTTCGACCAGCCTCGCTACCAGCTCTGTACCCATCCGGCGAATCACGTTCATGGACACCGAGTCGTCTGCTAGAACATCTTGCGAGGGTCGGTGAATCCGCTCCCCGCTAGTTCCTTCGACCGGGCCTACCGACCGACGGGGCCAGACCGCCGTACCCAGTCCCCGGCCCGTTACCTCCGTTCGGAGAACACTCCTCCCCGAGGGTATCGCCATGCGGTCACCGCAGCCCTCCCCATGCGACTGCCCGGAGTGCCTCGGTACGCCCGGGCACCCGGACGCGCAGTACCACCGGGAGTTGCGACTCTTCCTGGCCACCTTGAACGACGAGCAACGTCGGTTGTATGCAGCGGTCGAATCCCGCCGCCACGGCCTCGGTGGCGTCGGACGACGAATCGTCCACCAGGAGCACCTCGCCGATAGCCTCTTTCTCCGACGCCAGCGAAGCGAGCGTCCTGGCAACCGTCCGAGCCGCATCGTGCGCCGGAATGATGACGCTGACTGCTTTCAATCCTGTCTCCGCACCGTTGCAGGCAAGCGCCCGCAATCCTCCATCGGTCCCATGCCCAGAATATCGACGGCAACCGCGCTTGAGAAGCGTCTATCGGGCAACCGGGTTGGTCGTCACACTTTCTCGAGGACGACCGGAATGACGTCGACCGCCTGCTCGCCGACCTGGCCGCCCGTCGTCTTCAGCACGCCGACGATCGGCGCCACATCGGAATAGTCGCGACCGTAACCGACGGTGATATGGTCGTTGCTCGCCCTCATGCCGTTGGTCGGGTCGAATTCCTGCCAGCCGGCATCGCGCCCGCACCAGGCCTTGACCCAGGCATGCATTGCGTCGGCGCCTTCGAGCCTGGGCTTGCCCTTCGGCGGAATGGTGCGCAGGAACCCGCTGACATAGCCGGCCGGAATGCCAAGTCCGCGCAGGCCGGCGATCATGATATGCGAGAAATCCTGGCAGACCCCGCGCTTCAGCACGAAGGCGTCGCTGGCCCGCGTCTGCACCGTGGTCGCCTTGCCGTCATAAGCGAAATCGCGATGGATGCGGTTGCAGAGATCGACCGCGGTAGCCACGACCGAGGAGGCCAGACTGTCATGCGCGTAGGCGGTGATCGCCGCATCGATGCCGGCGTGATCGCTGGCGGCGAGGAAATGATGCGGCGCCAGCGGCGACAGGGAGCGCACCAGATCGAGCTCGGACCTCAGCCCTGCTATGTCGGGCGAGACATCGAGACCCGGCTCGGGCCGCGTGACCGAGACGCGCGCGTTCATCCGGATGTCGAGCGTCTCATGCGCCTCGCGAAAGGCGATCGACGTGACGTTGTTGCCGAAGAAGTCGGAAAAATCGGCGCGCTCTGCCGGCATCGGCTGGAAGGACAGCGAGGCGGCGATCACACGCTGCACGCCGGCGATCGTCTGCGGCATCACGCGCACCTGGTGGCGCCCGCCGCCGGCGGCGGCGGCATAGTCGTAATGCAGATGGAGTCTGATGTCGTATAGCATCTAACCGAAATAGCCTCGGGCGAGACTGTTGTAGAGATCGCCGATCTGGCCGGCGAAGTCGTCGAGCACCTTGGCGCTCATGTCCGACGGTTCCATGACGGCTATCGCCGTGTTGAGCTGCAGGATTTCCTTTGCGGCCGGCGACATATGCCCCTCGCCGCCGACCGACGGCAGCATGCCGATCTCAGCCTTCAGCCGCTCGAGCTGGAACAGGATGGAGCGGGGATTGAGCGGGTCGAGCGCGAGCAGGTCGATGACCGTGCGCCGCCCGGCCTGCACCGGATATTGCCTGCGATGGGTCATAACGCTGTCGCCGATCTCCAGCATCATGTCGAGCGCGCCTTCCGGCGCCTCCTTCCTCGTCAGCCGGCTGAGCGTGCGGGCAATCTGGATGCCGCGTTCCAGCCTGCGGCCGATCTCCAGGAAGCGCCAGCCGGTGAAGCGGTACATGTTCTCGTGCAGCAGGCCGGAAAAGCCGGCCAGCTTGCGCAGCATCACCGTCATCGCCCGCGTTGCGTCGTCTCCGGGCGCGACCGTGTCCGCGAACTTGTGGATGGTCTTCGACAAATCCTTCAGCGCCAGCCAGCCATCGGGCGAGAAGCGGTCGCGGATCTGGCCGGCGCTGTAGACCGCGCTGTCCAGGGTGCCGATCAACCCCAGCGGTATCGCCGCTTCGACCTCGATGCCGTACGGCTCGAGATAGTCCCTGATATCGGCCAGCAGCGGCATCTCCGGATCGGACGTCTCGGCAAGCCGCACATGATAGGCGCGCAGCACGCGCACCGTGTCTTCCGAACGCTCGATATAGCGTCCGAGCCACATCAGGTTCTCCGCCGCGCGGCTGGGCAGGCTGCCCGGCATGGTGCGGGTGAAACTCTCATGCTCCTGCGGCAGCAGCGTCTCGCGCTCGACCGGACTGTCGCTGACCACCCAGACATCCGCCGCCTGGCCGCCGCGCTGCATGGCGATCGCCGTCGGATCGAGCGAGAAGCCGACGCGGGCGAAGCCGCCGGGCATGACGGTCCAGCCTTCCGGTGTTCGCGCCAGATAGACGCGCAGGCTGGCGGGCCGCGGCTCCAGCAGGCCGCCGACGAACACCGGCGTGGTCGACAGCGTCACCGCCTCCTGGCCGACGAAACCGGCGCCGTCCGCCTCGATACGCGCGACAAGTTCGGCCCGCTCTCCCGCCGAAAGGGACGATCCGAGCCGTGTCGCGCCGTCGTCCTCGAAGGCAAGCCGGGTCGACAGCGCCGGGCCGACGACCATGTGGTCGATATTGGCAAGCACATGATCGCGCTCGGCCTGCTGTCCGCACCACCACGTGGCGATGCTCGGCAGTTTGAGCTCCTCGCCCTGCAGTTCCCGCGCGATCCTGGGCAGGAAGGAAAGCAGCGCCCGCGTCTCCATCAGGCCGGAGCCGAGCGCGTTGACGGCCGATACCGTACCCCGCCGGATCGCCTCGACCAGTCCCGGCGTGCCGATCTGCGAGTCCGGCTTGAGCTCGAGCGGATCGGCGAAGGCGGCATCCAGCCGCCGCCACAAGACGCCGATCGGCATCAGGCCGGAAACGGTTCGCACCATCAGCCTGCCGCCGGAGACGGTCAGGTCCTCGCCCTCCAGCAGCATGATGCCGAGATAGCGGGCGATGTAGGCGTGCTCGTAGTAAGTTTCGTTGAGTGGCCCGGGCGTCAGGATGGCGACACGGCCGCCGGACTCCTTCGCCATGCCGTTCAGCGCGTCGCGGAAGCGCCGGAAGAAGCCGGCGAGGCGATGCACATGCATCTCGCCATAGATGTCGGACAAGGCCCGTGTGGTTGCGACGCGGTTTTCAAGGGCGAAGCCCGCGCCCGACGGCGCCTGGGTGCGGTCGCCCAGCACCCACCAGCGGCCATCCGGGCCACGGCCGACCTCAAAGGCGACCATGTGGAGGAAATGCCCGCTGGCCGGCCGGACGCCGGCGATGGGGCGCAGATATTCCGGGCTCGCCGCGATCAGTCCGGCTGGCAGGATGCCCTTTTCGATCAGCCGGTTCGGCCCATAGATATCGGCCAGGATCGCTTCGAACAGGTCGGCGCGCTGGACCAGCCCGGCGCTGATCTCGGCCCATTCGCTTTCCTCGATCAGCAGCGGCACATACGCCAGCGGCCATTCCCGTTCATTGGCGCCGGCCTTGTCATAGACACGGTAGTAGACGCCGGCATCACGCAGATACTGGTCGGCGCGGGCAAAACGCTGCCCAAGCCGCTCCGGCCCCAAACCGTCGAGCGCGTCGATGAAGGAGCGCCAGGCCGGACGCGGGCTGCCCGACGCGTCGACCATCTCGTCGACGACGCCCGCGATCGGCCGGTAGCGTTCCAGCAGGCTCTGCGCCCGCGGCCTGCCGCTCGCCCGCTTGTGATTCCCCTTGGCCATTGTCGATCAGAGTCTTGCCGGCCGTCTGAGGTCAAGGGTCATTGGAAACTCTTCAGAGGCTTCTTCGTCGCGCAGCGCATAGCCGCCGGGGGTGTGGCCGCGCGGCTCGAACCGGGCAAGGCGCCGCGCCTCGGCCTCGTTGCCGTTCACCGGGAAGGTATCGTAATTGCGGCCGCCCGGATGCGCGACATGGTAGACGCAGCCGCCGACCGGGCGGCCCGACCAGCGGTCGTAGATGTCGAAAACCAGCGGCGTGTTGACCGGCAAGGCCGGATGCAGACCGGATGCCGGCTGCCAGGCCTTGAAGCGCACGCCCGCCACGGCGACCTCGCGATTGCCGGTGACCTTCATCGGCACGAGGCGTCCGTTGCAGGCGACGGCATGACGCTCCGGATTGAGGCCTTCGGTCCGCACCTGCAGCCGCTCGACGGAAGAATCGACGAAGCGGACAGTGCCACCGATCGCCCCTTGCTCGCCCATCACATGCCAGGGCTCCAGCGCCTGCCGCAGTTCCAGCTTGACGCCGGCTTGGCTTACCTCGCCGCAGAACGGAAAGCGGAATTCGAGCTGCGCGGCAAACCATTCGGGGCGGAAATCGAAGCCGTTGAGCCTCAGGTCCTCCAGCACGTCGAGAAAATCCGCCCACACATAATGCGGCAGCATGAAGCGGTCGTGCAGCGACGTGCCCCAGCGCACGAAGCGGCCGTCCAACGGGTTCTTCCAGGCCCGGGCGATGATCGCGCGGACCAACAATTGCTGGGCAAGGCTCATGCGCGCATTGGGCGGCATCTCGAAGCCGCGGAACTCGACCAGCCCGAGCCGGCCGGTCGGGCCGTCCGGAGAGAACAGCTTGTCGATGCAGATTTCCGAGCGGTGCGTGTTGCCGGTCACGTCGGTCAAGAGATTGCGGAACAGCCGGTCGACCAGCCACGGCAAAGGGGCCGTGCCCTTATCCGGATGCGGCACCTGCGCCAGCGCGATCTCCAGCTCGTAAAGCGAATCGTGCCGCGCCTCGTCGAAGCGCGGCGCCTGGCTGGTCGGGCCGATGAACAGGCCGGAAAACAGGTAGGACAGCGACGGATGCCGCTGCCATTGCAGCACCAGGCTCTTCAACAGGTCGGGCCTGCGCAGGAACGGGCTGTCGTTCGGCGTCGCGCCGCCGACCACCACATGGTTGCCGCCGCCGGTGCCGGTATGGCGGCCGTCGATCATGAACTTGTCGGCGCCGAGCCGCGACTGCCGTGCCTCCTCGTAAATGGCCGTGGTTGTCGCGACGCAATCGCGCCAGTTGGCGGCGGGATGGATGTTCACCTCGATGACACCCGGATCCGGCGCGACACGGATGACGTTGAGGCGTGGATCGTGCGGCGGAGCATAGCCCTCGATATGCACCGGCACGCCGATGGCCTTCGCCGCATTCTCCGCCGCGGCGATCAGTTCGAGATAGTCCTCAAGCGCCTCGACCGGCGGCATGAACACGCAGAGCCGGCCGTCGCGCGGCTCGACGGTGAGCGCGGTGCGCACCGCGCCGCCGATCTCCGTGAGTTGCTGCTCGACGCGATCCTGCTGAACGGTGGCGGCGGTGAAGGAGGCTTCGGCCTGTTGGCGCGCCATTTCGTCGGCGCCGCCGGACGGAGCTTCCGGCAGAATCGCGTCCCGCGCCGGCAGCGCGCCGCGCGGCACGGACGGATCGACCGGCACGATATAGGGGAATTGCGCCGGCGGCACATAAGGCAGCGCGCCGAGCGGCAGGCGATAGCCGACCGGGGAGTCGCCCGGCACCAGGAACAGCCGGCCCCGCCGCGTCTTCCACTTTTCCGAGCGCCAGCGCTGGCCAGCGGCCTGGCTGTTCCAGCGCTGCACCGGCAGCACATAGCCCGACGGCTTGGTCAGCCCGCGCTCGAAGACACGCGCCATGCGGCTGCGCTCCTCCGGGTCTTCCAGCTTGGAGTTGGACGGATCGACATTGTCCGGCAGCTTGCCTTCCTTGAGCAGCCATTCGGCCGGATCCTCATAGGCCTCGTTGACCATCGCCTTGTCGATGCCGAGCTCGCCGGCGATCGCCGTGAGCAGGCTTTCGGCCTGTTCGGGACCGACCGCGGCATTGCCCTTCTCTCGCGCGATCAGCGACGGATCGCGCCAGACCGGTTCGCCATCGGTGCGCCAGTAGAGCGAGAAGGTCCAGCGCGGCAGGCTTTCGCCCGGATACCACTTGCCCTGCCCGTAATGCAGGAAACCACCCGGCGCGAAGCGCTCCCGCAGCCGGCGGATCAGTTGGTCGGCCTTGTCGCGCTTGGTCGGGCCGACGGCGGCCGTATTCCATTCGGCGGACTCGAAATCGTCGATCGACACGAAGGTCGGCTCGCCGCCCATGGTGAGCCGCACGTCGCCGTCTCTCAGCGCCGCGTCGACTTTTTCGCCCAGTTGATCGAGCGCTTCCCAGCTTTCGTCGGAGAACGGCTTGGTGATGCGCGGATGTTCGGCGATCCGGTCGACGTGCATGTCGAAGCTGAAGTCGACATTGGCGAAGCTTGCCATGCCGGAGATCGGCGCGGCATTGCGGAAATGCGGCGTCGCCGCCAGCGGCACGTGGCTCTCGCCGGTCAGCAGGCCGGAAGTCGGGTCGAAGCCGATCCAGCCGGCGCCGGGAATATAGACTTCGCACCAGGCGTGCAGGTCGGTGAAGTCGACAGCGGTTCCAGGCGGCCCGTCGAGCGCGACCAGGTCGGGCTTGAGCTGGATCAGGTAGCCGGAGACGAAGCGCGCGGCGATGCCGAGGTTACGCAGGACCTGCACCAGGAGCCAGCTCGAATCCCGGCACGAGCCCTTGGCGGCGGCAAGCGTCTCTTCCGGCGAATAGACGCCGGTCTCCATGCGCACGATATAGGCGATCTCGCGCTGCAGCCTTGCATTGAGGTCGACCAGGAAATTGACGGTGTTTGCCGGGCTGCGGTCGATGCTTTCCAGGAATTTGGACAGCAGCGGCCCGGCTGGTTCCGGCGTGCGGTAGATGGCGAGGTCTTCCCTGATCTCTTCCGGATAATCGAACGGAAAGGTCTCGGCGCTCTCCTCGACGAAGAAATCGAACGGATTGTAGACCGTCATGTCGGCGACGAGGTCGACTTCGATCTTGAGCTCGTTGACCGGCTCCGGGAAGACGAAGCGGGCGAGGAAGTTGCCGTAGGGGTCCTGCTGCAGGTTGACGAAGTGGTTTGCCGGTTCGACCTTCAGCGAATGGCTGAGCACCTTGGTGCGCGAATGCGGCGCCGGCTGCAGCCTGATCACCTGGGGGCCGAGAACCACCGGCCGGTCGTATTTGTAATGCGTCAGGTGATGGACGGCTGCCAGAATTGCCATGGTGCCCCGTAGTTCGGCGTTTCAGTCGCCGAACCCTGACATAGATGCAGGCCATTCTCCAAGCACAGATGTTGCGCTGCACCTAATTTAAGCAGCGTTGCCGGCTTAGAAAAACGCCTGGATGCCCGTCTGCGCCCTTCCGAGGATCAGCGCGTGCACGTCATGCGTTCCCTCATAGGTGTTGACCGTCTCCAGGTTCTGCGCGTGGCGCATCACGTGGTAGCCGATCTGGATGCCGTTGCCGCCATGCATGTCGCGGGCCTGGCGGGCGATGTCGAGCGCCTTGCCGCAATTGTTGCGCTTGACGATGGAGATCATCTCCGGCGCCATCTTGCCTTCGTCCATCAGCCGGCCGACGCGCAACGAGCCCTGCAGGCCGAGCGCGATCTCCGTCTGCATGTCGGCGAGCTTCTTCTGGAAAAGCTGCGTGCCGGCGAGCGGCTTGCCGAACTGCTTGCGGTCGAGCCCGTATTGCCGTGCCCGGTGCCAGCAATCCTCCGCCGCGCCCATGGCGCCCCAGGAGATGCCGTAGCGCGCCCGGTTCAAGCAGCCGAACGGGCCGCCGAGGCCTCGGACGTTGGGCAGCAGCGCATCTTCGCCGACCTCGACGCCTTCCAGCACCACCTCGCCGGTGATCGACGCCCGCAGCGACAACTTGCCGCCGATCTTCGGCGCCGACAGCCCCTTCATGCCCTTTTCCAGCACGAAGCCCCGGATCTCGTCCTTGCCGTTATCGCCCTTCAGCTTCGCCCACACGACGAAGACATCGGCGATCGGCGCGTTGGAGATCCACATCTTGGAACCGGAGAGCCTGTAGCCATTGGCGGTCTTCTCGGCGCGCGTCTTCATGCCGCCCGGATCGGAGCCGGCATCCGGCTCGGTGAGGCCGAAGCAGCCGATCCACTCGCCCGAGGCGAGCTTGGGCAGGTATTTCCTGCGCTGCGCTTCCGAGCCGTAGGCATGGATAGGATACATGACCAGCGACGACTGCACGCTCATCATCGAGCGATAACCCGAGTCGATACGCTCGACTTCCCGCGCGACCAGTCCGTAGGTCACGTAGCCGGCGCCAAGCCCGCCATACTCTTCCGGGATGGTGATACCGAGCAGGCCCGCCTCGCCCATCTCGCGGAAGATCGAGGGATCGGTCTTCTCGTCGGCATAGGCTTCCTCGATGCGAGGCGCCAGCTTGTCGGCCGCGAATGCCGCCGCGCCGTCGCGCACCATGCGCTCCTCCTCGGAAAGCTGCTCCTCGATACGGAAAGGACAGCTCCACACGAA
>JAFKFE010000618.1 GCA_017308345.1 Alphaproteobacteria bacterium
CCGATCTGGAAGAACGGCGTCTCGTCGGTCGACTCGATGAAATTGCCTTCCGGATCGATCATGAACCGCCTTGGCGGGCTGCCCTTGATCTGGCCGCCAAGGATGAACGAGGCATTGAAGTAGGAATCGGCCTTGTCGCCGTTCGGCGAGGCGTGCGCGATCACTTCCTTGACCGTGTCGCCGACCAGCCGCACCGTCTGGTACATGGACGGCGTATCGAGCAGTTTCTCGTGGCGGTCGCCGACCGCCTTGTTGCGCTCGTCGAGCAGGCTGACGACGGCTTGCGTCGTGGCAAGGTTACCCGCCGACATCAGCACGATGACACGCTCGCCGGGCTCTTCCCAGACATGCATTTTCTTGAAGGTCGAGATCGAATCCATGCCGGCATTGGTGCGCGTGTCCGACATGAACACGAGCCCGCGATCGATCTTGAGGCCGACGCAATAGGTCATGGTCGCTCTTCCGGCATAGAATCTTGCGGAGATTACTGCTCCACCGTCACGGTGACCGCAAGCTTCTCTTGCGCCTGCCCCAGCAGTATCCCCGACACCGGCGAGGCGTCGCTATAGTCGCGCCCCGTCGCCACCCGCACATAGCGTTCGTCGGGAGAGATACCGTTCGCCGGGTCAAAGGCAACCCATCCGAGCCCTACGACATAGGCTTCGGCCCAGGCATGGCTCGCGGCCTGCTCGACGGCCGCATCCATCATCAGGTAGCCGCTGACATAGCGGGCCGGAAAACCAAGTGCGACGGCAGTGGCGATGAAGATATGGCTGTGATCCTGGCAGACGCCGGATTTGAGCGCCAGGGCTTCTTCCGCGGGCGTCACGACGCTGGTCGTACCCGGCCTGTAGGCGACGCGTTCGCGAATGGCGCCCATCAACCGGTGCAGCCGCTCGATCTCGGTGCCCTGCCCGAGCGTGCCGGCCAGTTCGCGTATGCCCTCGCCGGCGGCAGTGAGCTTTGTCTGCTGTCCGAACAGCCAGAGTGGCGCAAAACCCTGATGCGGACCCGTCACGCCCGCGGTGTCATGCGTGGTCACTTCCCCCGACGCCTCGACAGTGATCACGCTCTGGCCGCCCTCCGCGCTCACCAACCGCGTGTCGTTGCCGAAGTGGTCGCTGAAGCGCAGTTCCTCGCGCGCGCTCTCCACTTTTATCGCCCAGGAGCCGACGGTCTGCGTGCGTCCGCTCAAGGGCAGCAAGCGCAGCCGCTGCAGCAGATACTGCACCGGCGCGTCGTAGCGGTACTCGGTGCGATGGGTGATCTTGAGCCGCATGACGCCCGCCCTCAGCCCCGCTCAATGGAACCGGTAATCCTGGGCGATCTCGTCGCCC
>JAFKFE010000619.1 GCA_017308345.1 Alphaproteobacteria bacterium
AAAGTCGAGTATGCGTATGCTGAATATTCGAAGCCGGGCGCTGTAACGCCGGCCGGTTGGGATGCCAGAGCAATACCTTCGTCGGTGCCGAGATAGATTTTGCGATCTTGGATCGCCCCGTTCCATTCAATGACTTTGAGGCGCAGGTCGGTAACCGGCTCCTTGAGCCCCTGGATTGGACCAACCGGAAGTTCTGCCTCCAACTTTACGGACACCGAAGGCACAATCTTCTCACCGTTGTATCGTATGGATACGTTCGGGTACTGCAGGATGTATGGCGCAAACGTTGCGCTAAAGAGGAGGAAGGCCTCCCTGCTTAAGAGCCAGTCATAGGTATCCTTAAGCCTCGAAAGCTCCACAATGGTGCCGGTTTCAGCTGTTTCGTCCGTGACGGCGGAATCCTCGACATCGCACCTGGCCAGTTGCGCGGCTTCTATTCGGGCGGTTACGCGCTGCATTCCCTCCGGCGTATCGTAAGTAGACTTCCATACTGCTAGCCCTGCAATCGAGAAGAAGCGCAGTCGCCCCCTGCCCTCCTTCCCGTGCATAGCCCTGCCGTACTTAGGCGTACGCGGCGTCGATTTCTTCCAAGATTCGCCAAGCTGATGGAATTCGGTCCGGAGCGCGTCGCCGCGCATACCTGTCCCATTGTCTACAACCTGGATCGCCTGCAGGCCGCCTAGTGGGTTCCGGTCGAACTCAACAGACACATCGGTCGCGTCACCATCAAGCGAGTTCCAGACGAGTTCAATGATCCCTCGCAGAGGATCATTCGTCTTAGCGATCTTCTCAAGGTGATCTTGGCCCGGCTGTAAGTGTAAAGTATCCATCCGCCGCCACCTCCCAAGGAGCAACGGAAATGACCCGCTTCGGGCCGGCAAGTCAATCCTGACAGGCTACCGTCATTTGCTGCCCTGCCTACCCGTATGCCCCCACTCGGTCGGCCGAACTCCAGAAGCGCCCAATAGTTGCCAATCGAATCGCGGACGGCGTGCTTTCAGTATCATTAGCTGTTGGCCGAACACGAGCGTCAAAACCCAGCCTGATCCCTGAACAACTCCGCATTGTCGAGCTTCGACACCTCGATCACCGCCTGCGTGCGGCTGTACACGTTGAGCTTGCGCAGGATCTCCGAGACATGCGCCTTCACGGTGGTCTCACCCACCTGCAGCTCATAGGCGATCTGTTTGTTGAGCATGCCCTGTCGCAGCATCTGCAGCACCCTCAGCTGCTGCGGCGTCAGCCTGGCGAGGCGCTGCACCATGTCGGCGCGGTCGGTGCTGTCGGGATCCGGCGGCTGGCCCTCGTAATTTTCCGGCACATAGACGGCGCC
>JAFKFE010000532.1 GCA_017308345.1 Alphaproteobacteria bacterium
TGACACGCATGACCGACGCCTTCTGGTTCGGGCGCCGACGCTAGCCTTTCTAACGGGCCATGGCTCTCCGCGCGGCCGCGCCAATTCTGTTTGCGCTTGACATGCAACCAAATAGTTGCATATTAAAGCCATGAGCATGGATGCCGTCTTTCGCGCCTTGGCCGACCCGACCCGCCGGCAGTTGCTGGACAGCCTCCATGCAAGGAACGGACAGACGCTGAACGCGCTCTGCGAGCACATGGACATGACGCGCCAGGCGGTGACCAAGCACCTGGCGATCCTCGAGGAGGCGAACCTCGTCACCACCATGCGCCGGGGCCGCGAGAAGGAGCACTACCTCAACCCCGTTCCGATCAACGAGATCGCCGAGCGCTGGATCGGCAAGTTCGAGCGCCATCGGCTCAGTGCATTGAGCGACCTGAAGCAACGTCTTGAAAGGGAAGAGCCGTGAGCGAGAACAGCTTCATCTACGTCACCTATATCCGCACCACGCCTGAAAAACTCTGGCAGGCGCTGACCGATCCGGAATTCAACCGGCAGTTCTTCCTCTGCTCCTATCAGGAGAGCGACTGGAAAGTGGGCTCCAGTTCGAAGCTGATGTTCCCGGACGGCAGCATTGCCGACTCGGGCGAGATCCTGGAGATCGATCCGCCCCGCCGCCTTGTCATCAAATGGCGCAACGAATGGATGCCCGAGGTGAAGGAGGACGGCTACACGCGCTGCACCTTCACCATCGAGCCCGACGGCGAGTTGTTGAAGCTCGCCGTCGTCCACGAGGCCGACGGCCCGCACAGGCTGATCCCCAACGTCTCCAGGGGCTGGCCGCTGGTGCTGGCGAGCCTCAAGAGCCTGCTGGAAACCGGCAAGGGCTTCGAACGTCCGCCGTCAAAGGGATGAACATTTGTTTCGGATACGAGACAATCCTTGGAAAAGGTGGCCCTGATGCTTCACTTGTCCTTGCCGCAAGCCATGGCGAATGCCGATACGGTCATGGCCTCGGCCGAGCTTCCCGCCGCGCCGGACGAGGTCATCGCGGCGCTGGTCACCAAGGAGGTCGAGCGCTGGTGGGGCTCTGCCGGGACCTACCGCATGACCGGCTGGACCGCCGACTTTTGTGTTGGCGGCGGCTGGGCTGTCCTTGTGGAGACCTCCGATGGCCGGCATCTGCCCACCAGCGGGACATTTGTCGAAGTCGAGGCGCCGCGCCGGATCGTACAGACGAGGCGCTACGACTGGGACCACCCGGCGCTGGGCCGTCACGAAACGACGCTCGCCTATCTGCTGGAGCCGATCGCCGGCGGCACGCGGCTCATCATCTGCCACGGCGGATTTGCCGGTTTCCCCGACGCGGCGGCCGAGCATGCCGAGGGCTGGACGCATGTTCTCGGATGGCTGCAACGGTATTTGGAAGCGAACCCATGAAACACCGAGGCGCTTAAGACGCGCATCGCTCGATTGAGATCAGATCGAAACCAGGCGATCCTGGGTTCCGCCGAGATAGGTGTTCCAGATGTGGTCCGACAGCAGGCGTCGATAGTCCGGGTTTTTCGCGCCCGAGCGGTAGGACGCGCCGCCGACATGAAAAAGAACCCCGTCATACAGCTCATAGTCGGCGATTTTCCCCCCGACGTTCACCGCGACGTGGCTTACCCGGGCCATCTCGAATTCCCCGACGGGGTGCTTCGAATACAATACCGGCCAGTTGCCGCCTCCGGTATCCATGCCGATGTCGAGCCGATTTCTGAAATCGAGCTTCGCATGCTCGACGGCGGCGAAATCGTAGAAGCACAGGCCGGCCCAGTAGTACCAGCGGGGCTCGTCCTTGGCTTCCTTGTACAGGTAGCTGGACCTGGCATGCAGCGGCACCCCGTAACCGATCTTTCGCCCGACGCGCCGCGCGATATCGATCGGCCCGACCGGGAAGCAATCGTGATCGATGAACCCGAACATGTCCGGCTTGAGGTGCTTGACGATGTTGTGGAAGACCCAGGTCTGGGAGACGCCATGTGATCTGGAAGGGTTCGTTTCGAAATTCCTGGGCAGTCCGAAATACGCGACCCCCCGCCGCGCGCAGATTGCCTCGATCGAAGCTCGCGCTTCCCGCTTCGGCGAATTGTCGATCACCACGAGCCTTGTCCCGGTCGGGAAGACCTGCCAGGCCTTGGTGAGCACATCTATGACCCAGGGCGTGTTGAACGCGATGGTGAAGCAGCAATTCCGCTCGGGCTTTTCGCTCAGGCCCCTGGCGAATGCATGGCCCCTGGACGCGGCGCTTCCCAGGAACTGGCGGTACAGGATCTCGTGGCGGAGGCCCAAAAGCAATTGGACTCCCCTCGTGCGCCGAAAATTCTCGACAGCCTTTTTAAGCAATGTTTTCCCCGAGCGCCCGACAGGGCCAAGAGTAGCATGACGCGGCCGGCGGGAAGCAACGGCTTTCGCCGGTTGGGGCCGCGTGTCGCCGCCCGGCTCCCGCCTCAGATCACGTTCAGCTCCCTGAACGCCCTTCCTTCCGCGACGCGCTCATAGCCGAACGCCGTGCAGTCGATCGTGCGGTACCCGCCATGCATGACGAGCTCCGCGATCGATTTGCCGACCGCCGGCGCCTGCTGCAGGCCGTGACCGGAAAAGCCGTTGGCGAAGAGGAAGTTTGCGACCTCCGGATGCGGCCCGATCACCCCGTTCTGGTCGAGCGTGTTGTAGTCGTAATGCCCGACCCAGGCGCGCGTCGGCTTGATCGCCTCGAAAGCCGGGATGCGGGCGGCCAAGGTCGGCCAGACCACCTCCTCGAACAGCGGCCAGTTGACGTCGAAATCCTTCGGGTCGGGCGCGACATCGCCTTCCTCCGGCTCGGCGCCGCCGGTGAGGTAGACCGACCCTTCAGGCCGCACATAGATGCCCGACGGATCGACCAGGAGCGGCATGTCGGCATATTTCTCGCGCGCCTCGAAGACGAAGACGTTGCGCTTGCGCGGCTCGACCGGCAGCGCCAGCCCGGCAAAAGCCGCGACCTTGCCGGCGTTGGGGCCGGCGGCGTTGACGACGATGCCCGCCTCCAGCGTCTCGCCATTGTCGAGCGAGACGGCGGTGACGCGGTTGCCGTCGCGCGAAATACCGGTCACGGAAGCCGTGATGAAATCGATCTTCTTGTCGCGCAGCGCCTTGCGGAACAGCGTCAGCATCGCATGCGCGTCGAACCAGCCCTCGCCGCTGCGGCCATAGGCGCCGGCTGCGATGTCGTCGACAGACAGCCAGGGGAAGCGGCTCGCCAGCTGTCCGGCGTCCTCCAGCACGATGTCGGCGCCCTCGGCGATCTGCGCCTGATGGTTGGCCTTGAGGATCGGCAGCCCCGCCTCGCCGGCGAGGATGAGGTAGCCGCCCTCGCGGAAACCGATATCGGCGTCGGCGCCGAAGGTTTCCTTGAGCCGCCGGAACAGTTTCAGGGTGAACTGCGACAGGCGGATGTTTTCGGGGATGGAGAATTGCTGGCGGATCGAGGCCAGGGACAGCGTCGTCGCCGCATGCGAGAATTGCGGATCGCGCTCGATCAGCGCGATGGAGCCCGAAAAGCCTTCCTCCCGCAAATAATAGGCGACCGAGGACCCGACGATGGCTCCGCCGATGATGACGATGTCGTAGCGCATTTCTTCTCCGATTCGCCGGTTCTCAAACGACCGGCAGATCGATCTCGAAGCGCGTGCCGCGTTCGGAGTCAACCAGCCTTATCGTGCCATCATGCGCTTTCAGGAGGGCCAGCACGATGCCGAGCCCCATGCCGGTGCCGCCGGTCTCGCGCCTTGTGGTGAAGAACGGCTCGAATATCCTGGCGCGGTTGGCGGCCGAGATGCCGTCGCCATCGTCGCCGACATGGATCGCCACCCTGTCGTCCGCTCTTGCGGCGCTGATCGAAGCCAGCCTGGCGCCGTGACGCGCCGAATTGTCGATCAGGTTGGCGAGCACGATGCCGAGATTCTCCGCCGAGATGCCGAGCCTGATATCGCCGCCGCCCTCGAGCCGCGCCTCCAGCCTGGCGTCGATCGGCAACGATGCCAATGCCGCATGGAGCGTCGTGCTCTCGCCGCTCGGTTCCAGGTTCTCGGCGCGCGCCAGGTCGAGCAGCCGCCGCACCAGGAGATTGAGCCGCCCGGCGTCGGTGACGATGTTGTTGGAGAAACGCCGGCGCTCGGCCTCGTCCATCGCCCCGCCGGAATCGCGCAGCAGCTCCGCCGCGCCCTGGATCGCCGTCAACGGCGATTTCAGCTCATGCGAGACATGGGTGGCGAAGGTCTGGATGGAGTCGGAGCGCGCCTGCAGCTTGGTCGCCATGTCGAGGAAGGCCGCCGACAGTTCCGCCATCTCGCGGGTGCCGTGATGGGCGAGCGGCCGGATCGCCTCGCGGTCGCCGGCGGCGATGCGCTTGGTACGCTCGATCAGCGCATAGATCGGCCGGCTGACGGTGCGGATGAACACCAGCGCGATCAACAGCGTGCCGCCGAGGATGGCGATCGCCGCCAACGTCACCTTGCCGCGTTCGCCATAGAGATGCTTGACGATGTTGTTCGGCGTTCTCGACAGATAGACGACGCCGGCGACCCGGCCGTCCAGCTCGACCGGCAGGGCGACGAAGACGCGCACCCTGGTGCCCCGGCTCACCGAATAGAGCGGCGGCGGGGGCTGGTCGGGGATGCGCAGTCTCAGCTCGCTGGCATAGGCGCCGGAAAGCGCGGTCCGCACCTCCTCGACCTGGCCGAGCGACTGGCCGATCTCACCGCCGCCGGCAATGACCACGCCGCGCGGGTCGAGCAGGCGGAAGCCGGCGAGCGTCGTCTTCTGCGTCTCGTCGAGAACGCCGGCGAACTTCGCGCCGATGGCCGCGAAGGCGGGGTCGGATGCGGCCGGCACCGCCGCCGGCCGCATCGGCATCACGTCATCGGAGGCGAGATCGAGGCGTGGCTCGATCGGTTCATAGGGGTAGTTGTTGTCGCGCGCGGGATCGGCCGATATCGGCGAACCCATCTTGTCCAGGGGAATGCCGGCGGCGCGCACCTCCCGGGCATAGACGGCGGCGACGACCGCGCCTTGCGCGATCAGCTCGCCCTCGGTCTGGCGGATCAGCTGGTTCTCGTAGAGCCGGAAGAAGAACAGGCCGACCAGCGGCAGCGCCATGACCACGATCAGGATGGCGACGACGACGGTGGCGAGCCGAGGCCGCCACCTTTCCTTGCTCAACCACCGCATCGGCCGAGCCGGAAACCGACGCCATGCACCGTGGCGATCGCATCGAGACAGCCGACCGCCGCCAGCTTGGCCCGCACGTTGCGGATGTGGCTGTCGACGGTGCGTTCCGAGACATGGATGTTCGAGGCATAGGCATTGGCCATCACCGCGTCGCGGCCAAGCACGTGCTGCGGCCGTGCGAGGAAGCCTTTCAGGATGGCGAATTCGATCGCCGTCAGCGTGAGCGGCCTGCCGTCGAAACTCGCCGCGTGGCTGGCCGGGACGAGCATGAGCTTGCCATGCGCGAACGCCCGGTCGTCCGCGTCTTCCTCGACAGGCGCCGGGCGGGCGCGCCGCAGGATGACGTTGACGCGGGCGACCAGCTCGCGCGGGCTGAACGGCTTGGTCACATAATCGTCGCCGCCCATTTCGAGCCCGAGGATGCGGTCGATCTCCTCGTCCCGCGCGGACAAAAACAGCACCGGCACGTCGGATTTCTGCCTTAGCCTGCGGCAGACCTCCAGCCCGTCCATCTCCGGCATGCCGATGTCGAGCACGATGAGGTCGGGCGCGCGCCGCTCGACCGCCTGCAGCGCCGCCGCGCCGTCGGCGACGGCGGCCGTCCTCATGCCGGCCTTTTCCAGCGCGAAGCAGATGATCTCGCGGATATGCGGGTCGTCGTCGGCGACGAGGATGTTGTGCGGCATGAAATCGGCGGCCCGCTGCGTAAGGTTGGGTGACGGCAGGATTAGAGCAATTCCGGGAAAAGTGCGAAGTGGTTTTCCCTATGGCGCGACCTTGGGGCGAAAAGGAGGACGTTCGCTTTGCGGCGCGGCGCTTGCGGCTCGACGAGCCACCAGCCTTCCTTGCGCAGCCGGCGCGGCAGGGACCAGCGGGATGTGTGAGGCGCGTGCATGACGCCGGTTTTCGCCGGCGGGTGCGGAAAGCGCGCGGCGGATTGGAGGAGGTTTCCCGCAAAGGTTTGCAGATTTGGTGCAGGGAGCCCGGCGGCGGCCTCTCCCCTCCTTGAGTAGGGCAATCGCACGCAGTGCCGCCAGCACCCTGTAGATGCCGTCAAAGGGGAACATAGGGGGTTCTCACGCGTGAGGCGCCGACCTGTCCCTGGGCTGCCGGGCCAGCGCCCCTCTGTCCTGCCGGCCATCCGGCCCCCTCTGCGGCGCCCTTAAGGAGAAGATCGCTCCGCGCCTTGCCTCGCCCGCCATCACCCGGCATAGATCGCCCATGACCCTCGACACCTACCGTCCGCGCCGTTCGGTGCTCTACATTCCCGCCTCGAACGACAAGGCGCTCGCCAAGATCGGCTCGCTCGCCTGCGACGCCGTCATCATCGATCTCGAGGACGCCGTCCTGCCCGCCGACAAGGTTGCCGCGCGCGACAAGGTCGCCGGCATTCTTGCCGGCTCCGGACGGCGCTGCGAGCTGGTGGTGCGCATCAATCCTTTGGCCAGCGAATGGGGCGCCGACGACCTCTCGGCCGTGGCCAGGGCCGAGCCCGACGGCATCCTCCTGCCCAAGGTCGGCACGCCGCGCGACATCCTCGAGGCCGGAGACCTGCTCGACGACAATTCCGCGCCGGACGGCGTGAAACTATGGGCGATGGTCGAGACGCCCAAGGCGCTGCTCAACATCGGCGCCATCGCCGAGCTCGGCCGCGACCCGGCCTCGCGCCTGGCTTGTTTCGTTGCCGGAACGAACGACCTGGTGAAGGCGACCGGCATTCTGGCGACGCCCGACCGGCGCTATCTGATGCCCTGGCTGATGCAGCTCGTGCTCGCCGCGCGGGCCGGCGGCCTCGACGTCATCGACGGCGTCGCCAATGATTTTCGCGACCTCGACGCCTTTGCCCGCGAATGCGCCGAAGGGGCGGCCATGGGCTTTGACGGCAAATCGCTGATCCACCCCGCCCAGATCGAGCCGGCGAACCGCGCCTTTTCGCCGTCGCCCGAGGCGTTGGCCACGGCGCGCGCGATCAGGGACGCCTTCGCGAGGCCGGAAAATGCCGGCAAGGGCGTCATCGCGCTGGACGGCCGCATGGTCGAGCGGCTGCATCTGGCGCAAGCCGAGAAACTGCTGGCGAAGGCCGCGGTCATCGGCGCATGATGCGCGGGGCGCGACAATCATGATCAGAGACGAAAAATGAAACTCTACCGTTTTCTGTCCGGTCCGGACGATTCAACCTTCTGCCACAAGGTGACCGCGGCCCTGAACAAGGGCTGGCACCTGTTCGGCTCGCCGACCTATGCCTATGACAAGAAGACCAAGTCGATGCGCTGCGGCCAGGCCGTGGTCAAGGATGTCGAGGGCCAGGAATACACGGCCGACACCAAGCTCAGCGACTGGTAGTACAGCCGATCTCCCCCACAAAGGGGTCCCTTGTGGGGGAGATGCCCGGCAGGGCAGAGGGGGGGGCGAAGGAACGAGGCGTCAGCCGCCAGATCGACGCAATCTCAGCCCGCCGCCGCCTGCTCGGCCGCCTCCTCGATCCGCTCCATGTCGTCGTCCGACAGGCCGAAATGGTGGCCGATCTCGTGGATCAGCACATGGGTGACGATGTCGCCCAGCGTCTCCTCGTTCTCGGCCCAATAATCGAGTATGGCGCGGCGGTAGAGCGTGATGCGGTTCGGTCCCTCGCCGGTCTGCGGGTTCCAGCGCTCGGCGATGCCGCGCCCCTCGAACAGGCCGAGCAGGTCGAAGGGCGTCTCCAGCGACAGGTCGTCCATGATCTCGTCGGTCGGAAAGTCGGCGATCTGGATGATGATCTCGCCGGTGAGCGCGCGGAACTCGTCCGGCAGATGGGCATAGGTCTCCAGCGCCAGAAGCTCCATCTCGTCGATCGACGGCGAGAGCTGGTCGTGCCAGGTGCGTGTCTTGTAGATGCGGGCCATGAAACGTCCTTTGAACCCGGCATATAGGCTTTCGCGCCGATGGAGGCAAATGAGCCGGTAGGGCGTTCGCTTTCAGGGTAAAAGGCGAAGGAATAAATTCCTTGCGAGTCTGCTTGACTCTCCCGGCCGCCTCTGGAATCTATAAGAACATAACAGGAACAATTGCTGCCGGAAGTGAACGTCATGGCGATGAGCGCCGTGGCGCGGGAAACTGTTTTTGCCCTGCGCCGCCAGATCGCGAGGATCGAGGGAACGCTGCCCGAGCGCCTGCAGGCGCCGGCGCCCGGCGTGCCTGCGGATACCGCCGGCTCGGATATGACACTTGTCCGGCGCGGCCTCGCCGTGGCTTCGGCGGACGCCTTCCTGCGCACCGGCATCGAGCGCCTCGATGCCGCGCTCGGCGGCGGCCTGCCCAAAGCGGCGCTCAGCGAGATCCATGGCCTGGAGACCCGCGATGCCGGCGCTGTCGCCGGCTTCGCGCTCTCGCTCGTGAGCCTGATTCTCAAGGAGAAGCAGGGCCTTCCGGTCCTGTGGGTCGGCACGGCGGAAATCTTTCACGAGGCGGGCCTGCCCTATGCCAGGGGCCTACATGCCCTGTTCGGCATCGCACCGGAGCAATTGCTGTTTTCCGAGGCGCCGAAGCTGCTGGACGCGCTGTGGATCGCAGAGGAGGCCGCCCGGATGACGGCCTTCGCCGCCGTCATCCTCGAAATCCGCGGCAGCCCGCGGCTTCTCGACCTCACCGCCACGCGCCGGCTGCACGCCCGCGCCCAGAACGCCGGCAGGCCAGTGCTTTTGCTGCGCCAGGCCGGCGAGGCCGATCCCACCGCCGCCCCGGTGCGCCTCATCGTGTCGGCGGCGCCCGCAGCGAGCCGCGAGACGGTCGCCGGGCCGCTCGCCGGCTCGATCGGCCGCCCCGCCTTCAAAGTCGATATCGGCAAGAGCCGCACGGCCCTGCCCGGACAATTCACACTGGAGTGGACCCCCGATGAGCACGCTTTTGCAGAAAGAACAGAGAATTCTGTCGCTGTGGTTCCCGCACCTGCCCGCGGAGCGGATCCTGCGCCAGCGCCTGGGGCGCTCCTGGCGTTCCCGGCCCTCGCATCATTTGCCCCCATCGCACCCACCTTTGGTGATCAGCCATCGCGACAACAACACCCAGCGCATCGCGGCCCTCGACGAGCGGGCTGAGGCGCTGAAGCTGAAGCGCGGCATGGGCATTGCCGATGCCCGCGCCATGCATCCCTCGATCGATGTGGTGGAGGCCGACCCGGAGGCCGACCGCCGCCTGCTCGAAGGCCTTGCCGACTGGTGCGACCGCTACACGCCGCTGGTGGCGATCGACGCCGAGGACGGGCTGTTCCTCGACGTCACCGGCTGCACGCATCTCTTCGGCGGCGAGCGCGCCATGCAGGAGGAAATCCTCACCCGCTTCCTCCAGCAGGGTTTTGACGTCCGCGCCGGCCTCGCCTCCACGCCGGGCGCCGCCTGGGCGGCGGCGCGCTTTCATGGCGACCGTATCGTAGCCCTCGGCGAGGAAGAGGCGCTGCTTTCGCCGCTGCCATTGTCGGCGCTGCGCATCGCGCCGGAGACCCGCGCCAGCCTGGAAAGCGTCGGCCTGCGCACCGCCGGCGCGGTGATGGCCGCGCCCCGCGCGCCGCTCGCCCGCCGTTTCGGCGCCACTCTACTTT
>JAFKFE010000533.1 GCA_017308345.1 Alphaproteobacteria bacterium
CGAACGCTTCGGGCGGCTCGACGGGCTGATCAACAATGCCGGCATCCTGAAAGCCATCGACCTTCGCTCCGGCGACGAAGCGATCCTCGATGAGATGTGGGCGGTCAACGTCAAGGCTCCGTTCCGGCTGATACGGCTGGCGCTGCCGCATCTGGAGAAGGCCGGCCATGGCCGCATCGTCAATGTCGCCTCGACCGACGGCAAGCGCTATCGTGACGGTGTCTCGGTTGCCTACGCCATGACCAAGCACGCGGTGATGGCGCTGACCCACGCGGCGAAGTTCGCCGGCTGGGAACATGGCGTGCGCGTCACCGCCCTTTGTCCCGGCGCCGTCGAAACGGAACTCGTCGCCTCGGTGCCGGGCGTCGTGCCGTCGGCCAACCGCATACCGCCTGAAACCATCGCCGATACGGTCAGCTTCCTGCTCAGCCTGCCCAACACCGCATCGGTCGCCGAACTGGTGATGAACACAAGGTTGGAGAGCTGGATCTAGCCCCTCGGTGTTGACAATCGCCCGGCTCATCGCTCCAGGCAGATCGCCACGCCCTGGCCGCCGCCGATGCACAACGAAGCCAGTCCTTTCCGCGCATCGCGGCGAACCATCTCGTGGAGCAGCGTCACCACGATGCGGCAGCCTGAGCCGGCCAGCGGATGGCCAAGCGCGATGGCGCCGCCGCTCATGTTGATGATGTCCTTGTCCCAGCCCATCTCGCGGTTGACCGCGATGGCCTGGGCGGCGAAAGCCTCGTTGATCTCCATCACGTCGAGGTCGGACGCGCTCCAGCCGGCCTTGTCGAGCGCGCGGCGCGAGGCCGCGACGGGGCCGAGGCCCATATCCATCGGCTCGACACCAGCCGACGCATAAGAGGCGATGCGGGCGAGGGGTGTCAGGCCGAGTTCGTTCAATCGCGCCTCCGACATCACCAACACCGCCGCGGCGCCGTCATTGAGACCCGACGAGTTGCCGGCCGTGATCGTTCCCGCCGGATCGAAGACCGGCCTCAGCCGGCCAAGGCCTTCCATGGTGGTGGAGGGATTGGGATGCTCGTCACGCCCGACGACGACCTCACCTTGCCTCGTCCCGACCGGTACGGGAATGATCTCTTCGTCGAATCTCCCGGCCCGGACGGCTGCGTCCGCCTTCTCCTGCGAGCGCAGCGCGAACCGGTCCTGTTCCTCGCGGGTGATCTGGTAGCGCCGCGCCAGCGACTCGGCGGTGACGCCCATATGCACCTGATGGAAGGCGTCCCAAAGTCCGTCGGTGATCATCGAATCCTTGACGATCCGGTCACCCATGCGGATGCCGGCGCGGACACCGTGGACGACATGCGGCGCGGAAGTCATCGAATCCTGCCCACCGGCGATCACGCAATCAGCGTCGCCGCAGCGGATGGCCTGCGCGGCAAGGTGGATCGACTTCTGGCCGGCGCCGCACACCTTGTTGACCGTCATGGCCGGCACGCCGACCGGAAGGCCGGCCTTGATCGCCGCCTGCCGCGCCGGATTCTGCCCGGCGCCGCCGGTCAGCACCTGGCCCATGATCACTTCGCTGACCGCGTCGGGCGCGAGTTGCGCTTCCGCCAGCATCGCCTGGATGAGCCGTCCGCCCAGCTCCGCCGCCGAGAGTTCGGAGAACGCGCCGTTCAGCTTGCCGATGGGCGTCCGCTTGGCGGCAACGATATGCACGGCATCCATGGTCTGCTCCTCCGCCATCGCGGTCCGCGTGGTCGCGATCATCGCTTGACATTCTGGTTATAACCAATAATCTGAAACGCATCGGCAGGCAAGGCCGCGCTATTGAGCCCGGCCTGCATTGCGGGAGGAAATCCATGTCATCCGTGCTTTGGACGCCGGCGCCGGCCGCGTTCCAATCGTCCAACCTTGCGCGCTTTTCGACGGCCAACGGCTTCGACCCGCGCGACTACGAGACGCTGCACCGCTGGTCGATCGGCGATCCAGGCGCCTTCTGGCGGGCCGTTTGGGATTTCGCCGAAGTCATTGGCAATCCGGGCGCGATTTCCTTCCTGCGCGACGACAATGCGCCGATGACCGGGAGCCGCTTCCTGCCGGAAGCTTCGCTCAATCTCGCGGAAAACCTGCTGCGCGGCGACGAGGAGAGGGTTGTCCTCATCGAGGCCGACGAGACCGGTCATTTCCACACCGTCACGCTCGGTGAACTGCGCCGGCTCGTCGCCCGGACGGCGCATGGGCTGCGCGCGGCCGGCGTTGTCAAGGGCAATTGCGTCGGCGGCATCCTGCCCAATCGTGTGGAAGGTCTCGTGGCGCTTCTGGCGACACTCTCCATCGGCGCCGTCTGGTCGTCCTGCTCGCCGGATTTCGGCGCCGCCGCGATCGTCGACCGGCTGGGACAGATCGGCGTCAAGGTGCTGTTCGCCGCGCCTCGCTACCGCTATGCGGGCAAGGAGCACGATATCTCCGGCAGGCTGGCCGAGATCGTCGCGGCGATGCCGGGTGTGACGACACTGGTCCTGACCGGCGAACTGGGCGCCAAACCGGACTGCGCGGCGGATTGCATTTCGTTCGATGATTTCGGCGGCGACGCCCCGCTCGCCTTCGAGCGCGTGCCCTTCGACCATCCGGCTTATGTGCTCTACACCTCCGGCACGACAGGCGCGCCGAAGGCGATCGTCCACCGTGCCGGCGGCGTGGTGCTCCAGCACCTGAAGGAACACCTGCTGCATGGCGACGTCCGCCCGGGCGACGTGATGAGCTGGTACACCAACACCGCCTGGATGATGTATCACTGGCTGATCTCGGGTCTCGCTTGCGGCGCGACGGTAGTGCTCTATGACGGCGCGCCGATCCTCAAGACCGTTGATGGCCTCGACCCCAGTCCGCTCTGGACGATGGCGGAGCGCGCCAGGGTCACGCATTTCGGCACCAGTCCGAAATATCTGGCCACACTCGCCGCCGAGAACTACGCGCCGGGGCGTCTGCACGACCTCTCGTCGCTGCGGTCTCTGCTCTCTGCCGGCGCACCGGTTTCGCCGGGACAGTTCGACTGGGTCTACGACCATGTGAAGCGCGATATGATCTTTGCCTCGATCTCGGGCGGCACCGAGATCATCGGCTGCTTCCTGCTCGGATCACCGATCCATCCCGTGCGGCGCGGCGAGCTGACCGTGAAGGGGCTCGGCCTCGCGGTCGCGGTGATGGACGACCGCAATTCTCCGGTCATCGGCCGGCAGGGCGACCTCGTCTGCACCGAGCCATTCCCGTCGATGCCGCTGACCTTCTGGGGCAGGGACGGCGACGCGCGCTATCACGCCACCTATTTCACCGCGCGCCGCGAGATCTGGACGCATGGCGACGTCGCTGAGATGACCGCTTACGGCTCGGGGGTCATCCATGGCCGCTCGGACACGACGCTGAAGCCCGGCGGCGTGCGCATAGGCACGGCCGAAATCTACGCGGCTTGCGAAAATTTCGCCGAGATCGAGGATTGCCTGGTCTTTGGCGCGCCGGTCGAGGGCGACGAGGAAATCGTGCTCTGCGTCAAGCTCAACGACGGTTATGCGCTGAGCCCCGAACTTGCCGCGCAAATCCGCCGCGCGATCCGCGAAGGCGCCTCGCCGCGCCACGTGCCGCATCGCATCCATGCCGTGCAGGCCGTGCCCTATACGCTGAACGGCAAGCGCGTCGAGGGTGCCGCCCGCACCACGCTCGAGGGCAAGCCGGTCAAGAACATGGCCTCGCTCGCCAATCCGGCATGCCTCGACGAATACCGCGCGCTCGACCGGAGCAAGGCGGCATGAGCCGGCCCAAGGGAGCGATCGTCGGCATCGGCGAGTTGAAGCCGCAACGCCTGACCAGGGGCGTGACGACGCTGGAGATGATCGCCGAGGTTTCTCGCCTGGCGGTGCTCGATGCCGGGCTGGAGCCGGCGGCGATCGACGGGCTGCTGGTGGGGCCGCAGGTTGGCGAGACGCCGCAGCATGTCCCGGCAACCATCGCCGAATATCTGGGTCTCGCGCCGACCATGGCCAATGTCGTCGACCTCGGCGGCGCGTCCGGCGCCGGCATGGTCTGGCGCGCGGCGGCCGCGATCGAGGCCGGCATGTGCGAGGCGGTGCTGTGCGTGCTCGCCAACAACCGCGAGGAGACGGCGCCTCGGTCCCCCAACCGCAATCCGATCCGCGAGTTCGACGTGCCGTTCGGAGCCTCCGGCGCCAACATCTCCTACGCGCTGCTGATGCAGGCGCATATGGCGCGATACGGTTCGATCGCGCGCGACTTCGCCGTGATCGCCGCCGCCGCGCGCGCCAATGCGCAGCTCAATCCCGATGCGATCTTTTTCGGCAAGCCGGCCGATGCGGAGGCGGTGTTGGCCTCGCCGATGATCGCCTCGCCGCTGCATCTTCTCGAAATCGTCATGCCCGTCGCCGGCGGCGAGGCGATCGTCGTCACCTCCGCCGAACGTGCGCGCTCGTTGCGCAAGCCGCCTGTCCATTTGCTTGGCGCCGGCGAGAAGGTCACGCACCGCGCGGTCAGCCAAGCCCCGCACCTCACCTCCGGTCCGCTGAAGAGCGCCATGGAGCGGGCCTTCGCGCAGTCCGGCACGCGAGCCGACGAGATGGATCTTCTGTCGCTCTACGATTGCTACACGATCATGGTCGCGACCACGATCGAGGATGCCGGCCTCTGCGCGCCGGGTGGGTTCGGCGCGTGGCTCAACGACCACGACCTTTCCCACAAGGGCGACAAGCCGCTCAACACCCATGGCGGCCAGCTCGGCTTCGGCCAGCCCGACCTTGCCGGCGGCATGACCCATGTCGTCGAGGCGGTGCGCCAGCTGCGCGGCGCGGCGGGCGAACGCCAGATCGGCAAGGCCGGCCTCGCCCTGGTCACCGGCAATGGCGCCACGATGAGCGAAGCGACCGCGCTCGTGCTGGGAGCCGCCTGATGGCGATCGATCTCAACGCGCTGAAGACCCCAGGCCCGACCATCACCGCGCTGACCAAGCCGTTCTGGGACGCGGCCGCCGAAGGGCGCCTGAAAATCCAGTGCTGCGAGGATTGCGGCAAGGCCGTCTTCTATCCGCGCCCGATCTGCCCGCATTGCTGGAGCAAACGGCTGGTCTGGCAAAATGCTTCCGGCAAAGGGCGGCTGAAGTCCTTCTCGGAGGTGCACAAGCCTGGCCATCCCGGCTGGCTGCCCGCCGCGCCTTACGTGGTCGGACTGGTCGAGCTGGCAGAAGGCCCGACGATGCTGAGCTTCATCCTGGCCGGCACACGGCCGCTACACGTCGGGGATATGCTGCGGCTTGCGCCGACGGCCATCGGCGGTCGCGTCCTGCCAGCCTTCAGACCAGTCGAAGTCGAACCCGGAACAGAGGAGAAGCCGAAATGAGCACCGAGACGAAAGACGGTTGGGTTGGTGTCGTGAAGGGCCGCCCGCGGGTCGGCGCCTTCGCCGAGCGCACGCGGCGCACCCGTATGAGCGACATCGAGGCTTTCACCGACATCACCGGCGACCGCAACCCGCTGCATTACGACCGCGCGCTGGCCGAGAAGTCGGTGTTCGGCAAATTGATCGTCCAGGGTGGCGTCACTTCTGGTATCCTGAACGCTCTGGTCGCGGAAGATCTGCCGGGGCCTGGAACGGTATTTCTCGAAGTCGCGTGGAAGTTCGTCAAGGCCGTGGGCGTTGATGAGGAGATCACAGGACGCGTGGAGATCAAGGAAGTGCGCCCCGACAAGCCGATATGCAAGATCGAGACCAGCGTGCGCAACGCGCAGGGCGAGCTTTGCCTCACGGGCACCGCCACGGTGTTCACCGTTCCGCTAACGGCCGCAGGAGCGCGGTGAATGGCAGCCAACTCGGCATGGCAGCCGACAATGAACGCTGGCGGGTGCTGTCGCTGCTTTGCCTGGCGGTCGTCCTGTCGCTGACCACCTGGTTCTCGGCCACGGCCATCCTGCCCGAACTGAAGCGTGAGCTTGCTCTCAGCACCGGTGCCGAGGCCTGGCTGACCAACGGGGTTCAGGTCGGCTTCGTGATCGGCGCGCTGGCAGCGAGCCTGGTCAATCTTCCCGACCTCGTCCGGCTCAGCCGCCTGATGGCGGCCGCGGCGCTCGTCGCCGCTTTGGCCAACGCGACGCTGCTGCTTCATCCGGGGCCGGGCGGCGTGATCGCCGCGCGCATCGTCACCGGCGCCGCGCTTGCCGGCGTCTATCCGCCGGCGCTCAAGCTGGTCGCCACCTGGTTCACGCGCGACAGGGGGCTGGCGCTTGGCGCGGTCATCGGCGCACTCACCATCGGCTCGGCGCTGCCGCATCTTTTCCGTGCCGTTTCGAGCGCGCTCGACTGGCGGCCGGTGGTTGCCGCCGCCAGCGTGGCGACGGCCATCGGCGCGCTGCTGTTCCTGCTGTGCGCCAGGGAGGGGCCCTATCCCTTCGGCAAGGCGGTGTTCGAGCCCTCGCGCATCGGCCAGGTGTTTCGCGAAAAGCCGCTGCTGCTCGCCAATCTCGGCTATCTCGGCCATATGTGGGAGCTCTACGCCATGTGGGCATGGCTGCTCGCCTATACGCGCGCCGCCTTCGAAGCGCAGGCGATCGGAACGGCGGCGGCCGCTTCGCTGTCGACATTCTTCGTCGTCGCGTCCGGCATTTTGGGGTGTCTGCTCGGAGGCTACCTGTCCGATCGCGTCGGCCGCACCGCCACCACGGCCGGCATGATGATCGTCTCGGGAAGCTGCGCGCTGCTGATGGGCTTTCTGTTCACAGGCCCGTTCTGGCTGTTCATGCTGGTGGCCGTTGTCTGGGGTGTTTCGGTCATCGGCGATTCGGCTCAGTTCTCCGCCGCCGTCACCGAGCTCGCCGACCGACGCTTCGTCGGCACCGCCTTGTCCGTGCAAATGGGCGCCGGTTTCGCGCTGACGGTGCTCGCCATCTGGCTGGTGCCGCGTTTCGCCGACTTCATCGGCGGCTGGCGCTGGACGTTCCTGTTGCTTGTTCCCGGACCGGCTTTGGGGGCCGCCGCGATGCTATGGTTGCGAAACTTGCCGGAGAGCGTGAAAATGGCTGGCGGTCTCCGTTAGGGAGGCGCTGCCGTGGTCTGAGTCGCGGCAAATGAATTGCGGCAGGACCGAATGGAACAAGCAACCAGAATGCGCGGGCGTCCTCGTTACGACCAGGAAGATGCCGAGGCGGCCGAGGCTTTCCGTTCGATAGGCTCCAAGGTTCAGCTCAACCGCGATGAGGCGGCGCCGCTCTGGGTCCAGTTGCGCAACCAGGTCGAGGAAGCGATCAATACCGGCCTGCTGGCCGCCAATTCGCGTATTCCCTCGGAGCAGGCGCTTTGCGATTTCTTCGGCGTCTCGCGGCCTGTCGTGCGCGCCGCGATCGGCTCGCTCTCCAACGAGGGCCGCATCATCAAGATGCCGCGCAAGGGCATGTTCGTCGCCGCGCCGCGCGAGCATGTCGACTTCATGACCGCCAATCTCGGCGTCTTCGACGATTTGACCGCCAAGGGCCACAAGGTCTCGACCCGCACGCTGGAAATCTACCGCTGCCCGCCGAGCGAGAAGGAGTCCAAGGTCTTCGGCATTCCCGCCAATGGCAGCGTGGTCCGCATCAGCCGCGTCTACATGACCGACGGCACGCCGATCACCATGACGCGCATCAGCCTGCCGGGGCATCGGGTGCCGGGGCTGGAGAACATCCTGTCGGAGAACCAGTCGGTCTTCGGCACCATCCGCGCCGTCTTCGGCCTGACGGTGAAGCGCGCCGACCGCTGGCTGCGCGCGGCCCTTCCCACCAAGGAAGAGGCCGATCAGATGGGTGTTGCCGCCAACACGCCGCTGATCGAGATCGAGTCGATCGCCTATGACGCCGATGGCGCCGCGCTCGAATATTACGAGGCCTTCTACAACTCCTCCGTCGCCCGCATCCACATGGCGGTCGAGCAGCCGTCGGCGACCGTGAACGGCGTCGATCGCACCTGACTTGCGCTCATCCAAAAAAGATTCCGTTTTCTGGTTATAACCAGATTGACGGACCCCGGAAGCTTCTGTAACGTCCCTGTCATGGGGTCGGGAGGAGCCTGACCCGGAGGCATTATCAGGACCAGTCGGCTTGCAGCGCTGCTTCGGCGGCGAGGGCGGAGTCTTGCCCGCGCTCAAGTCCGCCCTGATGGAGGATGTGCATGGATTATCGGTCGCAATTCGACCTGACGGGCGAGGTTGCCGTCGTCACCGGCGGCGCCAGCGGGATCGGTCTCGAGGCCGCCAAGGCGCTCGGGACTTGCGGCGCGCGCGTCGTGCTTCTCGATATGAATGCGGATGGGCTGAAAGCCGCCGCCGAAGCGCTCCGGGCCGCCGGTGTCGCAAGCGTCGATGGCCGCGTGCTCGATGTCACCGATCCGCAAGCCGTCGAGGCGGGGGCCGCCAAGGTCGTCGCCGACTTCGGCAAGGTCGACATCCTGGTCAACAGCGCCGGCATCGCGCGCCTCAACACCGCGCTCGACACGCCGGACGAGGAATGGCGCCTGGTGATGGATGTCAACGTCAACGGCGTCTACTGGGCTTCGCGCGCCTTCGGCCGTTCGATGGTCGCCCGCAAGAAAGGCTCGATCGTCAATCTGGGCTCGATGTCGGGCCTGATCATCAATCGTCCGCAGACGGCGCCGTCCTACATGGTGAGCAAGGGCGCCGTGCACATGATGACCAAGGCGCTCGCGGTCGAATGGGCGAAATCGGGCGTGCGCGTCAACGCGCTGGCGCCGGGCTATGTCGGCACCGAGATGACGCTGAAGATGCGCGAGCGGCCCGAACTCTTCAACACCTGGATCGACATGACGCCGATGGGTCGGCTGGGCGAGCCCCAGGAGATCGCCTCGGCGATCCTGTTCCTGGCCTCGCCGGCCTCAAGCTACGTCACCGGCGCGATCCTGTCGATCGATGGCGGCTACACGGCCTGGTAACGGGCCGGACAAGGATTGGAATATCGCATGACCGTTTCGGACCGAGATGTGCGCCAGGCCATCATCGACGCCTGCATCCAGATGAACGCGCTGGGCATTAACCAGGGCACATCGGGCAACATCAGCTGTCGCCACGGCGAGGGCATGCTGATCTCGCCGACCAGCACGCCCTATGACACGCTGCAGCCGGAAGACATCGTCTTCATGGGCTGGGACGGCGAGGTCGACGGGCGCCTGTCGCCATCCAGCGAATGGCGCTTCCATCTCGACATCATGAAGGCGCGGCCCGAGGTCAACGCCGTCGTCCACGCGCATCCGACCTACAGCACCACGATCGCCATCATGGGCATGAAGATACCGGCGATCCATTACATGGTCGCGGTAGCCGGCGGCAGCGACATCCGTTGCGCGCCCTATGCCACCTTCGGCACCGCGGAGCTTTCGGCGCATGCGCATGTTGACCAGAAACTGCGCATCGAGGGCGGGAACACCCGCGCGCATCATGAGACCCAGGTCGCGAAGGAAGCCAGCAAGGTCCTCGCCGCGCACCTGCTTTCGGAACAGGTGCAAAAGCGCATCGGCCACCACTGCCAGCCATGCAGGAAAACGCCAGAGACTGATCACCGTGCCGTCCGTGTCGGCCCAGATCTCCTCGGCCGTTGTCGTTTCGTGGATGTCCGGGTTGGCCGGATTGTCGAACTGGCGCGGCATCCAGGCACCCGGCGTCGCGGCGACGATCGCCTCCGCCCGCGCGATGGCGGCAGACATGCCAAGCTTGGCCGGTGTCAGCTCCACCTCGGCGCCGAGCA
>JAFKFE010000534.1 GCA_017308345.1 Alphaproteobacteria bacterium
GTCGAAATATTTGTCGGGATTGCGCGAGGCGAGCCAGCGCACCGTGGAGAGATCGACCGCGGCGGCGTCGACGCGCTTGGATTCGAGCGCCTGCAGGACGTTGGCCTGGGTGTCGATCTGCATCACCTGGGCCTGCGGCAGCGCGATATGGACCGAGGCTTCCGCATCGACATTCTGCAGGATGGAGACGCGCGTCGCCGATCCGCCGGCAAGCAGCTTGTCGAAGGTCTTGTTCTCGGCGGTGGGAAGCGTCAGCAGGGCGACGCCCTCGACATAGTAGGGCCTGGAGAAATTGATCAGCTGCGAACGCTGGGCGCTCATGGTCATGAACTGGATGGTGATGTCCACCTTGTTGGTGGTCACGTTCGGTATGCGTTGCGAGGGATCCTGCATGACGAACTCGACCTTGGTCGGGTCGTCGAAGAGGCCTTTGGCGAGAATGCGGCCCATGGTGATGTCCATACCGACCAGTTCGCCGGCATCGTTTTCGAAATGCCACGGCGCGTTGGTGGAGCCGGTGCCGACGATCAGCTTGCCGCGGTCGAGCACGGTGCGGAGCACACTGTCGGACGCGGCTTGAGCCGCGGCCTTTTCGGCGCTTATCGCGGTCAGCGCGCCGGCGGTGGCCAGCCCCGCCATTCCCAGTTTCAGAAAATCACGTCTTCCGGATGTGTCGTTCACGGCGACCTCCTTTCGTATTGTGTTCCCCTTCGAGCGATACACGCGTCTGTGATCAACAAATTGATTGTCTCTTACAAGAGACACATGTATCCTGTACAAGACAGATACTAACATCAGGAATCGACAATGCAAGATGTCAATGCGCAGGCCGAGTGGCCGGCCGTAAGCGCCGACGAAGAACGGCCCGCGAATTCGCGCGAGAAAGGCTTGAACCGGGTGCTGCATATCCTTGAGTTCCTGCACGCCACCCAGCGCGCGATCGGCATAGGGGAACTGGCCAAGGGGGTGAACGCACCGCGCTCCACGACCTACACGCTGGTGCGCGACCTGGTCGACGCCGGGCTGCTGGAAATGGCCGGCGACGGCAACCGCGTCTATTTCGGCAAGAAGCTCTACCTCTATGGAATGGCCTATATGCGCGGCAACGACCTCTTGCGGCGGGGGCGTCAGGAGGTGGACACGCTGTCGCACGAGACGGGCGAGACTTCCGAACTGTGCATGCTGCAGAGCGGCCGCTACACCATCGTCCATTCAAGCCCGGGCACGCGGCCGTTCCGCATCAGCTCGGCCACCGGCCTGCAGATACCGCTGCCCTGGACCGCTTCGGGCCGGTTGCTGCTTGCGGATTTCGAGCGGAGCCGGATCGAGGCCATGATCTCCGAGGAGGACCTCGTCCTGCCGGATGGCCGCAGGCTTGTTCTCAACGACTTCATCGACGACATCGCCAGGGCGCGCGTCACCGGCTATTGCGTGACGTCGGGCCTCGTCGATGCCTACACCAAATGCCTGGCGGCGCCGGTCTTCTCGGCCCCCGGCAAGGTCGAGGCGACGATGTGCCTGGTGGTGCCGATCGACACGTCCGACGAGCGGACCGGCGAACTCATCGCCTTGCTGCGCGAGCGCGCGGCAAGGCTTTCGATCGCGGCGTAGGCCAGGTCAGGCGATGATGTCGGGAATGATGCGGTCTTCCAGCGCCGACAGCCGGTCCTTCAGCATCAGCTTCTTCTTCTTCATGCGCTGGATCTGAAGCGGGTCGCAGCCCGTGGCGATCATCGCGTTGATGGCGGCGTCGAAATCGGCGTGTTCTTGTTTGAGCCGGGAATATTCGAGGCGTATTTCAGCCTGTTCCTGTTCGGACATTATCTACCGTCTGCGTATGCATCGCCCAATCGGGCTGTTTGGGCGGGACCGGCTGGGTTGTGACTTGTTGGTCGGCGACCGGCGCGCAGCCCATATCACATTTCACTTTGTCGTGGAATGCTACCACGTGTCATTCGACATCGAGATCGGTTGGTGGCAAACTGTCATGGTGCCGTCACAGTCTCAACCTGCGGTGGACGTGCCTGCGACGGCTGCAATCGAGGAAACCATGAAAGGGAGAACCAATCATGTCTCTTGCATCCCATCTTGATGAGTTGCAGCGGAAACACGGTGACATCGAGCGCGAGCTCGTCGACGCGATGAACCATCCTTCGGTGGACGACCTCGAAATCGTGAATCTCAAGCGACGCAAGCTGGCAATCAAGGACGAGATTGAAAAGCTGAAAGCTAGCCCGACGACACACTGAAGCTCTTCCAGGCACCATCGCCGCAACCCGCCGCGGTGAAATTTCCGGTGGCAAGAAATGCCACCGGTGTGGTGCTTTTTAACTGAAATCGACGGAAAGTTCGGCCGCGGACCTTGCGGTCGGTCGAGTTGTTATTTTCGCGCGGCTGCAGCCGATTTGCGGGCTGGCCCGCCGCTTGCCATTGACAAGCCATCTTCGCTCCGCCACCTCATGCCCGGAACTTCCAGATGAAGGCGGCCGGCATGACCGGATATTTTTCTTCTCCCTTCCCGCGGCGCGCATCGGTCGGCGTGTCGGTCGGCGGCGTGATGGTCGGCGGCGGCGCGCCCGTCGTCGTGCAGTCCATGACCAATACCGATACGGCCGATATCGACCAGACCGTGGCTCAGGTCGCGGCGCTGCACCGCGCCGGCTCGGAAATCGTGCGCATCACCGTCGACCGCGACGAGAGCGCGGCGGCGGTGCCGCGCATCCATGAGAGGCTGCTGCGGCTCGGGATCGATGTGCCGCTGGTCGGCGACTTCCATTATATCGGCCACAAGCTGCTCGCCGATCACCCGGCCTGCGCCGAGGCGCTGGCAAAATACCGCATCAATCCCGGCAATGTCGGCTTCAAGGACAAGAAGGATCGCCAGTTCGCCGCGATCGTCGAGATGGCGATCAGGCACGACAAGCCGGTGCGCATCGGCGTCAACTGGGGCTCGCTCGACCAGGAGCTTCTGACCCGGCTGATGGACGACAACCAGGCAAAGGGCTCACCGCTCACCGCGCAGGAAGTCACGCGCGAGGCGATCGTGCGATCGGCGATCCTGTCGGCCGAGATGGCGGAAGAGATCGGGCTTGGCCGCGACAGGATCATCCTGTCGGCCAAGGTCAGCGGCGTGCAGGACCTGATCGCCGTCTATACCGAACTTGCCACCCGCTCCGACCATGCGCTGCATCTGGGTCTCACCGAGGCAGGCATGGGCACCAAGGGCATCGTCGCCTCGTCCGCCGCGATGGGCATCCTTCTGCAGCAGGGCATCGGCGACACGATCCGCATCTCGCTGACGCCGGAGCCGAACGGAGACCGCACGCGCGAGGTGCAGGTGTCGCAGGAACTGCTGCAGACCATGGGTTTCCGCCAGTTCGTGCCGATCGTCGCGGCCTGCCCCGGCTGCGGCCGCACGACGTCGACCGTGTTCCAGGAGCTTGCCCAGGGCATCCAGGCGGACATCCGCAAGAACATGCCGGTGTGGCGCGAGAAATACCCCGGCGTCGAGAACCTCAAGGTCGCGGTTATGGGCTGCATCGTCAACGGTCCGGGCGAATCCAAGCACGCCGATATCGGCATATCGCTGCCAGGCACCGGCGAGACGCCGACGGCGCCCGTCTTCATCGACGGCAAGAAGGCGGCAACGTTGCGCGGCCCGTCCATCGCGCGGGATTTCGAGAAGATGGTCGCCGACTATATCGAGCAGCGCTACGGACACGGCAAAGCCGCCGCCGAGTAGGCCGATGACGCTTTTGCCGCGCGCAACACTGATCCTGGCTTGCGCGCTGATCCTCGCCGGTCAGGCATTCGCCGACCCGCCACAGTCGCGGTCGGCCGCGAAACGGCTGATCAACCGCGTCTGCGATCTGATCGAGACGCAGGCCCAGCAGAACGGCCTGCCCAAGGATTTCTTCGCCCGGCTGATCGGGAAGGAGAGCCGCTTCGATCCGAACGCGGTGAGCCCGGTCGGCGCCGAGGGCATCGCGCAATTCATGCCGGGAACCGCCAAGATGCGCGGCCTGGCCAATTCCTTCGATATCGAGCAGGCCATTCCCGCCTCGGCGAAGTATCTCGCCGAAATGAAGGCCGGCTACGGCAATCTCGGCCTCGCGGCCGCGGCCTATAATGCCGGCGAGAACCGTGTGTCGCGCTGGCTTGCCTCCGGCGGATTCCTGCCGATGGAGACGGAAAGCTATGTCTTCGACGTCATGGGCGAGCCCGTCGACAAGTTCGCGGACAAATCCTATGCCGGCGCCGTCCAGCCGCTCGATCCCAAGATGAGCTTTGCGGTTGCCTGCCGCCGGCTGCCGGTGATCATGTCGCAAACCGTCGCCATGGCCTCGATCAACGTCAAGCCCTGGGGTGTCCAGGTGGCCGGCAATTTCCGCCGCTCGGCGGCGATCGGTCAATGGCTGAGGGTCAGGGGCCGGTTCCCGGCCTTGCTCGCCGGTCATGACCCGGTGGTGAGCCGGGTGCGCACGCCGATCGGGCGGCGCGGCATCTACGCGGTCAGGATCGGCGCCGACTCGCGCACCGAGGCCGACGGCATCTGCGCCAAGCTGCAAAGCGTCGGCGGCGCCTGCGTGGTGTTGCGCAACCGTTGACGCCAACGCCAAGACAAGGGGGCAAGGGATGACAGCCAAAATCGTGCTGCTCAACGGTGTCGGCAGCGCCGGCAAAAGCTCGATCGCCAAGGCATTGCAAAGGATAACCGCCGAGCCGTATCTGCATGTGCGGATGGACGCCTTTCTGGAAATGCTCCCGAGGCATTGCAGGAAAGCTTGCCGGGCTTCGCCTTCACGACCGTTTGGGAGGACGGCAAACCATCCGCCGCCATCGAGGTCGGGCCGATCGGCAGGCGGGCCATGCAAGGCATGCGGCACGCCATCGCGGCCATGGCGAGCCAGGGCAACAATCTCATCGTCGATGATGTGATGATTGACGGCGAAATGGCGCAGTATCGGGCGCTGCTGTGCGATTTTCACCTTTCCAGCGTGGGCGTTTTCGCGCCGCTCGACGTGCTCGAGGCCCGCGAAAGCGCACGTGCCGACAGGTTGCCCGGCCTTGCACTCTGGCAGTTCGAGCGCGTGCACAAGGGTGTCGTCTACGATCTCGAAGTCGATACCAGCGTGCTTTCCGCGCAGGAGTGCGCCCTTCGCATCCAACAGCGATTTCGGCTATAGCCGGCGGGAATCGATCCGGCTCCAGCGGGCGGCGAGTCTATGTTCGACGCATACATCATCTGCGGCACGCCCCGGACCGGCAGCACCTTGCTGTGCGACCTGCTGACCTCGACCAGGAGAGCCGGCGCGCCGCACTCATTCTATCGTCGCCAGGACATCCTGGAATGGGCCGAGGATTGGGGGCTGCCCGCCCGCGGCACGATGAGCGAGTCCGACTTCAATGTCGCCTATCTCAGCGCGGCGATCGCGGCTGGCAAGGGCGGTACGGGCATCTTCGGGCTGCGCCTGATGCGGGAAAACCTGGACGAGCTTTCGGCCATCCTTGACCGGATCCATCCCGGGCTTCCATCGGACGGAGCGCGTTTCGAAAAGGCCTTCGGCCGGGTTCTCTACATGCACCTTTCGCGTCAGGACAAGCTCGCGCAGGCCGTCTCCCTCGTCAAGGCCGAGCAGACCGGCCTTTGGCACGTCGCCCCCGATGGGACCGAGATCGAGAGAGTGGGACCGCCGCAGGAGCCACGCTACGACTTCGGGCGCATCAAGGACGAAGTCGGTCAACTCGAAGCCTATGACACGGCCTGGAACGCGTGGTTCACGCAACAGGGCATCGCGCCGCTGCGGATCGGCTATGAGCGCCTTGCCGGCAATCCGGCCGCTGCGCTGATTTCCATTTGCGAGGCGCTGGGGGTTCAACCTCCGAACGTCGATGACGTAAGACCGGGTGTGGCAAGGCTTTCCGACGCGACGAGCCTCGACTGGATGCGCCGGTATCGTCTCGACGCGGCGGTTTGATGTCCGAAGCAATTCCAGGAAAAGTGTGAAGCGGTTTTCCGTCCTGAATTGCGTGTGAATGTCAAGCCGTCTTCGCCGCCACGGTCTCGC
This sequence comes from Alphaproteobacteria bacterium, assembly GCA_017308345.1. Taxonomy (GTDB): domain Bacteria; phylum Pseudomonadota; class Alphaproteobacteria; order Rhizobiales; family Rhizobiaceae; genus Mesorhizobium. The sequence goes on from JAFKFE010000534.1 coordinate 6,069, forward strand.
TGAGCCAGGTGCCGATCTTGGCGCCGAGGCGGTCGGGGGAGACCGGCTTCGGCAAATAGTCGTCCATGCCGGCCTCGATGCATTTTTCGCGGTCGCCCTTGAGCGCGTGCGCGGTGACGCCGATGATCGGCGTGCGCTCGCCGTTCTGCTCTTCGAGCGCGCGGGTGGCGCGGGTCGCCTCATAGCCGTTCATTTCCGGCATGGAGACATCCATCAGCACCAGGCGGGGACGCAGCGCGCGGTACATCTCGACCGCCGTGCGGCCGTTGCCGGCGATGCGGTAGCTCAGCCCGAAACCGTTGAGGATCTGGCCGAAGACCAGCTGGTTCACGTCATTGTCCTCGGCGATCAGGATGTCGATCGGGCCGCTCGGCGGAACCGCCGGTTCCGGTACGGCCGGCACGGGCACTGCCGGGCCGCGGATGACGGTGAAGGCCGGCGGGGCCGCCTGGGCCGCGACCGGCTCGCGCACGAAATGCGCCTTGCCGCCTTGCGTGCGCGCCTTCTGGATGGCGGAGATGACGGTGCCCAGCAGCACCGCCGAACGCGCCGGCTTGGTAAGATGCGCCACGATGCCGAAATCGATCACCATCCGGCCGAAATCGACCTGGTCGACCGAGGTGAGCAGCACGACCGGAATGGAGGAAAGCCGGCTGTCGGCGGCTATCGCCCTCGCGACATCGGCGCCGTTCATGCCGGGCATCTGGTAGTCGAGGATGATGCAGTCGACGGAGGCGCCGAGTTGGCAGGCGCGGTCGAGGAAGGCAAGGCCGACGGCGCCGCTTTCGGCGGCCGCGCAGTCGAAGCTCCAGCTTCTGAGCTGCTCCAGCAGAATCTCGCGGTTGACCGGATTGTCGTCGATGACCAGCACCCGGGCGCCGGTGACGTCGAACGGCACGAGTTCGTCCCGCGCTTCCTGGTTGTGCGCCGGCAGCGGCACGGCGAACCAGAAGACGGAGCCGCGGCCGATCTCGCTTTCGACGCCGATCTTGCCGCCCATCAGGTCGACGAGCCGGGCACCGATCGCAAGGCCAAGCCCGGTGCCTTCATGGCGGCGGGTCGAGGAGCCGTCGACCTGGGCGAACTTCTCGAACACGCTTTGCAGTTTTTCGGCCGGGATGCCGATGCCGGTATCCTCCACGCGGACCTTGAGCTGGACGACGCCGTCGACGACGTCGCCGCCGACATCGACCAGCACATGGCCCTTCTCGGTGAACTTGACGGCGTTGCCGAGCAGGTTGGTGACGATCTGGCGGAAGCGCCCGGCATCGCCCACGACGAAGGCCGGCAGGCGCGGATCGACGCGCACGATGAGCTCGAGGTTCTTTTCGGCGACGCGCGCCGACACCAGCGTCGCCACATCCTCGACCGCCTCCGCCAGGCGGAAGGGGGCGGGGTCGAGCGTCAACTGGCCGGCATTGATCTTCGAGAAGTCGAGGATGTCGTTGATGATGGTGAGCAGCGCATTGCCGGATTTGACGATGACCTCGGTGAAGGTCTTCTGGCGCGGCGTGAGCTCCGTCTTGGCCAGCAGCTCGGCCATGCCGAGCACGCCGTTCATCGGCGTGCGGATCTCATGGCTCATATTGGCGAGGAATTCCGATTTGGCGCGGTCGGCGGCCTCGGCCTTGAACAGCGACGCCGCGCTCTCGGCGAAGGCGCGGCGGATCGCATTCTCCATCGGCCGGAAGATCAGAACCGCGGCGATGGCGAGCACGGCGAACAGCAGGGCGCTTGCCCAGAGCAGCAACCGGTCGCTGGCCGCGTCGGCGAGGCGGCGTTCGTCGTCGAGCGCGGTGCGCACGCGCACCAGCATCGGCTGGGCGAAAAGGTCGTTCTGGTTGCGGATCTCGCGATAGCTCCATTCGTCGACCTTCTGGGCCGCCGACATCAGGTTGAAGTTGCGCACCATGTCGCGCGCCGACCAGAACAGGTCGCCGTTGACCGAGGCGGAATCGAGCGCATTGATCGTGTTGCGGGACAGTTTCGGCCTGATCGCCGCAAGCTCGGCGTTCAGGCCTTCGATCTCGCCCGTCAGCCGTTCGGAGTGGCCGCGCGCGGCGGCCGTCAGCGCATCGCGCGTCTCGCTGCGCCAGGCTGTGCCGGTCGTCTCGGCGAAATTGGTGGCGTTGCGCAGGTCGCGGGCGAAGATGACGACATTGCCGCTGAGAGCATCGACCTCGTGACGGAAGGAGTTCACCCGGTTGAGCGCGTACATCACCGCGGCCGAGGCCAGCGCGAAGATCAGCAATCCGGAAATGTAGCGGACCCGGATCGACCGGAGAAAGGAGGAGTATTCCGGCATGCGCAACCCCAACACATACGCACAATTTTAGTGGTCGGGATTACGCTCGATTTACATTAAGATTTCGTTGGTGAGGCAAGACCACCGGTGTTGGTGGATCATGCCGGGCGAGTCGCCCTGCAAGCGGCCCGCCCAGCTCAAATCAGACCCTATCCAGATCAGCCTCTATCCCTGGCGCGGTAGGCGTCGGGAAGAACGAAGACTTCGTCGGCGCGGCCGTAGCCGCCGTCGCGAACTTCCTCGATCAGCACCATTGTGTAAGGGCGCACGCCTTCGCCGAAATAGTCGACGAACATCTGCGTGGTCTTGTGGATGAGTTCTTCCTTCTGCGCCCTTGTCAGGGCGGCCTCGGGCGTCTTGAAGTTGGCAAAGGGCATTTCGAGGTCCTTTCGGGTTGGTTGTCCTACAGCGATGGGTGGAGAAGGTCGGCGAGGCCGATGCGTTCGAGAAGCTGCGCCCGGACGCGGTCGGCGACGCCGTTGACGATGGTCGCCCCGTCATCCGACGGATCGATATGGACGCGGAACGGCCGGCGGCCATGCGGCATCGCCACGAGATCGACGATGGCCTGCGCGACTTTCGAGGGATCGGCGTCGGCGGGCTCCAGCCGGGCAAGACCTTTCAGAGCCTGATCGTCGACGCCCGCGTAAGTGCCCGACCAATATGCAGCGGCGCGCTCGGTGTCGGCCGGCTTGCCCGAATGAGCGAAATGCTCGGTGCCCTTCGTGAACGCACCCGGCACGACGATGCTCGTCTCGATGCCGAAACGGGCAAGCTCCAGCGCATAGCTCTGCGCCAGCGCATCCATGCCTGCCTTGGCGGCGAAGTAGGGCGCAAGGAAGGGCGGCGTGCCGCCGCGCGTGCTGCTTGATCCGACCCAGATCATGAGCGCTTGGCCGAGCGAGCGCATGCCCGGAAGGACTGCCCGGTTGACGCGTTGGGTGCCCAGCACATTGATGTCGTAGAGCTGCGCCAACTGCTCCGGCGTAAAGGCTTCGGTCGGTCCGAACACCATATGGCCGGCATTGTGGATCACCACGTCGATGCGGCCGGCTTCGGCGAGGATGGTTTCGACGGCGCCCTTGATCGACGATTCCGACAGCACGTCCAGCGCGATTGTCTTGAGCGCCAGTTTCTCTTCGCGCGCCAACCTTTCCATTTCGGCCGCCGCGGCGCCGCCGCGCGCTTGCGGGTCGCGCATCGAGGCGTAGACCCCGTGACCGGCTCTGGCGAGCGCCTTAGCCGTCATGGCGCCGAAGCCGCTCGACGCGCCGGTGATGAGAATCGTCTGCTGCATGATCGTGTACCTCTTTTCACGCAATTGTGGGCGCGGAACCGCTGCGCGCCTGTGCTGGAAT
>JAFKFE010000129.1 GCA_017308345.1 Alphaproteobacteria bacterium
GCTCGATCGTCGTGCTGGCCAAGGAGAAGTACGGCATACGCGCCCGCGACATGGCCACGCTGCATGCGAACTTCGTACCCTTCACGGCGCAGACCCGCATGAGCGGCGTCGACGTCGACGGCTCGTCCGTGCGCAAGGGCGCCGTCGACGCGGTGCTCGCCCATGTCGCCCAGGCGGCGGCCACCGCTCATGGCCAGCGTCCCACCGGCGACACGATCCGCGACCTGCAGGCCATTGCCGACGAGATCGGCAAGGCCGGCGGCACGCCGCTGGCGGTCGAGCGCGACGGGCGCCTGCTCGGCGTCGTCCACCTCAAGGACATCGTCAAGGGCGGCATCCGCGAGCGTTTCGCGGAGCTGCGCAAGATGGGCATCCGCACGGTGATGATCACCGGCGACAACCCGCTGACCGCGGCGGCCATCGCGGCCGAGGCCGGCGTCGACGACTTCCTCGCCCAGGCGACGCCTGAGAACAAGCTGTCGCTGATCCGCGAGGAACAGGCCAAGGGCAAGCTTGTCGCCATGTGCGGCGACGGCACCAACGACGCGCCGGCGCTGGCCCAGGCCGATGTCGGCGTCGCCATGAACACCGGCACGGTGGCCGCGCGTGAAGCAGGCAACATGGTGGACCTGGACTCCGACCCGACCAAGCTGATCGAGATCGTCGAGATCGGCAAGGCGCTGTTGATGACGCGCGGCTCGCTCACGACCTTCTCGATCGCCAACGACGTGGCCAAGTACTTCGCCATCATCCCGGCGATGTTCGCGGTCTTCTACGCGGCGCCCGGACAGGCGGGGCCGTTGCAGGCGCTCAACATCATGCATCTGGCGACGCCGCAGAGCGCGATCCTGTCGGCCATCATCTTCAACGCGCTGATCATCATCGCGCTGATCCCGCTGTCGTTGAGAGGCGTCAAGTATCGTCCCATTGGCGCTGGCGCGCTGCTCAGCCGCAACCTTCTCATCTATGGCCTCGGCGGCATCGTCGTGCCCTTCGTCGGCATCAAGGCGATCGACATGATCGTCACCGCCCTCGGCCTCGCATAAGGATCATCCCGATGCTCAAGCAACTCCGACCCGCTGTTATCATGATCGTCTTCTTCACCGTCGTCACCGGCCTGATCTATCCGATCGGCATGACCGGCATCGCCCAGGCGCTGTTTCCGCGCCAGGCCAATGGCAGCCTGATCGAGAAGGACGGAAAGGTGATCGGCTCCGAGCTGATCGGCCAGGCCTTTGCCGGCGACCGTTACTTCCACGGCCGCCCCTCGGCCGCCGGCGACGGCTACAACGCCACGTCCTCCAGCGGCACCAATCTCGGCCCGA
>JAFKFE010000130.1 GCA_017308345.1 Alphaproteobacteria bacterium
TCCTGCTGTCGATCTTCGACGCGCTGCAGGTTTCGGAAAAGAAGATCGGCGAGGTCTCGCTGCCTGAGCCGATCCTGCGCAATCCCGCAACGCTGGCGGTTGCCCGCAAGCCCGGCAATGCCGGCTACATCAACTTCCTGACCAACTGGATCGAGCAGCAGCGCTCGCTCGGCCAGGCGCAGGGCAAGCTGGCGCGCGCCTGGGAGGCACGCGGCATCGACCTGTCCATTCTGCCGAAGGGTTTCAGCTTCTAATCGCTGTCCCACACCAGGCTTGACCGCTTTCCGGAGCGGTCAAGCTTTTCTCGGCGCACACGGTTGCGCCGACGAGACGAGCACGGATCATGTTTGATTTCACCGTACTGACCAACAACTGGCCGCTGCTCTGGGACGGCCTGTTGATGACGCTGTATTTCACCGTCATCACCATTCTGGCGGGCCTGGCCATCGGGCTGATCGTCGGCCTCATCCAGCTCAGCACCTTCCGGCCGCTTGTGCTGCTCGGCCAGCTCTATGTCGAGTTCTTCCGCAACATCCCGCTGCTGGTGACGTTGCTCTGGGTCTATTACGCCTTTCCGATCTTCGCCGGGGTCAACGTGACGAAGTTCTGGGCGGGCTTCATCGGCCTCAGCTGCTATGTCGGTTCCTTCTATGCGGAAATCCTGCGTGCCGGTGTCCAGTCGATCGACCATGGGCAGACCGACGCCGCGACCGCCATTGGCATGTCCTACAGCCAGCGCATGCGCCGCATCATCCTTCCGCAGGCTTTTCGCCGGATGATCCCGCCGCTGGCCGGCCAGTCGATCATCCAGATGAAGAACACGACCCTGCTGTCGATGATCACGGTGCCTGACCTGCTCTATCAGGCCAGCTACATCTCCTCCTTCACCTATCGGCCGATGGAGGTCTACACGGCCGTCGGCGCGATCTTCCTCATCATCCTGGTGCCGCTGACCTATCTGGCGCGCAAACTGGAAAAGAGCGGGGTGATGTCCAAATGACCGGCAATCCAACATCGCGGCCCGCCGTCGCAAACGCCAGGCAGGTTCTGCAACTGGAAAGCATCTGCCTGGATTTCGCCACGAAGAGGGTCCTGCACGGCGTCGACCTGACGGTGGCCGAAGGCGAGGTGGTCGTCCTGATCGGCGCGAGCGGATCGGGCAAGACCTCGCTGCTGCGTTGCATCAACCTGCTCAACAGCCCCACCAGCGGCCGTATCGTGATCGATGGCGAGACGATCTTCGACCGCCAGGCCGGCGGTGGCGGTCGTGACATCGGCAAGCAGGAGGTCAATCGAATCCGTGCCAAGACGGGCATGGTCT
>JAFKFE010000131.1 GCA_017308345.1 Alphaproteobacteria bacterium
CAGGCCGTTGATGGCCTGGACCGTCATATGGTCGGGATTGCCGGCGCCGATGCCGATGACGAGAAGCTTGCGCATGGCGATCTCCTGCCCGATCGGCGGCGCGGTGTCCAGAAGTCCCGCCATTCGGTGACGAAGGGCTTTGAAAGGCGGTCTTGAAACGGGTAGATGGGAGGGCGTGCCTGGCTGGTCCCGGTGTCGCCGCCAAGGAGGGATCCATGTTACGCACCGTACTCACCGCCGCGCTGGCGATCGTGGCCGCGCCGGCCTTCGCCAATGATTCGGTCGCCGAGCTCGGCACCGGCGGGCTGATCCTGTCGCGCAGCGACGCTGTCGCCATGCAAAGCGAGGATCTTTTCATCTCGCCGGAGAAGGTGACGGTCGACTATGTCTTCCGCAACAACACCGACAAGGACGTCAGCTCCATCGTGGCGTTCCCAATGCCCGACATCGAGGGCGATCCGAACGAGATGCCGGCGATCCCGGAAGCGCAGAGCGACAATTTCCTCGGCTTCGAGGTGACGATCGATGGCGTCGATGCGAAGCCTCAACTGGAGCAGAAGGCCCTGGCGCTCGGCATCGACATCACCGCGGATCTCAAGGCGCAGAACGTGCCGCTCTATCCGTTCGGCGATGCCGCCAAGGCGGCGCTGGCGAAGCTGCCCCAGGATGTCACCAAGGATTGGGAAGACCGCGGCATCATCATCGAGGACACCGCCGATGACGGCTCGGGCATGCAGACCGCCTATGTGCCGTTCTGGCAGTTGCGCTCGACCTATTGGTGGCGTTCGACCTTCCCGGCCAACAAGGAAGTCCATGTCTCGCACCGCTACAAGCCCAGCGTCGGCGGCACTTCCTCAGTCAGTTTCTTCAATGACGGCCAGTTCCAGGGCCAGTATGCCGCCTATAAGACCCGCTACTGCATGGACGGCGCGTTCGAGAACGCGGTGCGCAAGGCAGCGAAGGAGAATCCCGAAGGCTACCCGAAATATTATGAGAGCCGGATCGCCTATATCCTCACGACGGGGGGTAATTGGGCTTCCGGCACTATCGGCGATTTCAAGTTGACGATCGACAAGGGCAGCCCCAAGAACCTCGTCTCCTTCTGCGGCGACAACGTCAAAAAAGTTGGGCCGACGACGTTCGAGATCACCGCGAAGGATTTCTATCCCGAGCACGACATCGACATCCTGCTGCTCGAACCGTCCGACAATGGCGGGAACTGATGGACATCGCGATCTACGTCGCCATCGCCGAGAACGGGGTGATCGGGCGCGAAGGCGGGCTGCCATGGCGGCTTTCCACCGATCTCAAGCGCTTCA
>JAFKFE010000132.1 GCA_017308345.1 Alphaproteobacteria bacterium
GGAACCAGCGATAGATCGCCAGCGCCTCCTCGCGGCGGCCCTCTCTCATCAACTGGTAGATCGCGACCGTCTCGCGCGGGAAGGCGGTGACCAGTCCGGCGACCCAGCCGGTGGCTCCCACCGACAGCGCCTCGAAGGCAAGGTTGTCGACGCCGGTGAAGAGATCGTAGCGATCGCCGAGCCGGTTGATGATCTCGGTCGAGCGGCGGATGTCGTCGGACGATTCCTTGATTGCCACGAAGCGCTTGTCCGAGGCCAGCTCCTCCATCAGGTCGACGGTGACGTCGACGCGATAGGCGAGCCGGTTGGAATAGATCATCACCGGCAGGTCGCCGGCTTCCGCGACGGCGCGCAGGGCGGCGACCGTTTCTTCGGGATTGGTGTGGTAGATCGGGCTCGGCACCACCATCAGACCGTCGGCGCCTTCCTTGGCCGCACGGCGAGCGATGTTCGCCGCCTCGCGCGTGCCGGGCTCGTTGACGGTCAGCAGAACCGGCTTCTTGCCGGCGACTTTCCGCGCCGTCTTCATCACTTCGATCTTCTCGTCAGGCGACAGCATCGGGCCTTCGCCGAGCGAACCGCAGACGATGATGCCGTCGCAGCCGGCCTCCATCTGCAGGCCGTAACAGCGCTCCATCTCGGCGTGGTCGAGGCGGTCGTCTGCGGTGAATTTGGTCGTGACTGCGGGGAAAACTCCGGTCCACATGGCTGCTTCTCCTCTGATATATCAGTTGTATATCTATTAAGAGTTGGCCTGTCAACGCTGAATCCGTTATGATATATGAAAAATATATCAGGAGCCTGTCATTGATCTCCCCACTGATATCCATTGAGGCGAATGCGACCTCCGAACCGGCGGCGACCAGAGCCTATCGCGCGCTGGAGCACATGATCGTCACGCTCGAGCTGGCGCCCTCGAGCTTCGTCACCGAAGGCGCGCTGATCGATCGCCTGGGTCTCGGACGCACCCCCGTTCGCGAGGCGATCCAGAGGCTGGCCTGGGAAGGACTTCTCGACATAAGACCCCGCGCCGGCATCGCGGTCGCGCCGCTTCACGCCGGCGACTGGCTGCGGGTGCTGGATGCGCGGCGCGGCATCGAGGTGGTGCTCGCCCGCTCGGCCGCCCGCTTCGTCACGCGCGAGGCCGCCGACCTGTTTCACGAGGCGGCCCTGGCCATGCAGAAGGCGGTGATCTCCGGCAACGTGCTTGCCTTCATCCAGGCCGACAAGGCGCTCGATGAAGCGCTGGCCATCGCGGCCGACAATCCTTTCGCGGCGAGGGTGGCCGCTCCCTTGCAAAGCCACAGCCGCCGCTTCTG
>JAFKFE010000133.1 GCA_017308345.1 Alphaproteobacteria bacterium
GTAGAACCGGGAACGATCTACGTGCTCGATGCCCATGACGACCATTTCCTGCGGGCCGACAGCGCCGGCGACATGGTGCTGGTAAGTGTCTTCAATCCGCCGCTCAACGGGACTGAGAAGCACAGTCTCAATGGAGATGCAGGTTCTGCTTACTGAGACTTCGCCTCGAGGGTCTCTTCCATCCGGCGAAGCCGCCTCCGCGGAAGGCGCTTCGCCGTCACATGGCCGTCACACACGCCGGAATCCTGACCTTACGGAATGTGCGGCGGTGCAAAACGGAACGCTTCGGTTGCGCAAGGATTCCTCTCATCAACTTATTTTGACGGCGATTTCTTCGACACGGGGCCCATCATAAGGTTGAATCGTCAAAGACATTGCGTTGTGCCAATGCTAGGGTCCGCGATAGTCCAGGGGTCGGGTGTGAAAAAACGGGCAATCGGACGGCGTGCTTCCAAACCACGCAGAGCGATTGAAAAATCACGTTGCAATCCGGGCTCGAAACTTTACGACTAGGGGAAATACGAAAAGGAATGCGTCCGCAAAGGCGACATTCCAGGGGAGCCGCGTAAATATGCAGTACTTCGTCCAGCAGCTTATCAATGGGCTGACGCTGGGATCGATCTATGGGCTGATCGCGATCGGCTATACGATGGTCTACGGCATCATCGGCATGATCAATTTCGCCCATGGCGACATTTTCATGGTCGGCGCCTTCACCGCGCTCATCGTCTTCCTGATCCTCGGCGCGCTGTTCTACTCGGTGCCGGTGGTGGTGGCGCTTCTGATCATGATGATCGTGGCGATGCTTCTGACCAGCCTCTACAACTGGACGATCGAGAAGGTGGCCTACCGGCCGCTGCGCGGTTCGTTCCGGCTGGCGCCGCTGATCACCGCCATCGGCATGTCGATCGCGCTTTCCAATTTCGTCCAGGTCACGCAGGGCCCGCGCAACAAGCCGATCCCGCCGCTGGTCAGCAAGGTCTACACGATCGACGGCATCAGCATCTCGCTGAAGCAGATCATCATCGTGATCGTCACCATCGCGCTGCTTGGGGTCTTCTGGTACCTGGTCAACAGGACGGCGCTCGGACGTGCCCAGCGCGCCTGCGAGCAGGACCGCAAGATGGCCGCGCTGCTCGGCATCGACGTCGACCGCACCATCTCCATCACCTTCATCATGGGCGCGGCGCTCGCCGCCGTCGCCGGCACGCTGTTCCTGATGTATTACGGCGTCGTGGTGTTCTCGGACGGCTTCGTGCCGGGCGTGAAGGCCTTCACCGCGGCCGTGCTCGGCGGCATCGGATCGCTGCCGGGCGC
>JAFKFE010000134.1 GCA_017308345.1 Alphaproteobacteria bacterium
GAAGCTGCAGTGGCCAAACCGAGCGCGCGCGACGCGCTGGTCACCGGGCTCTTGGTCATCTATCCGGCTTTCGCGGCGGTGGCGGCGATCCTGGCCGGGCTGTATTTGGCGGGCGCGAGCAGCGTTTGAGCTGTCAGGCCGGCGACAGATTTTCGAAGGTTGGCGCTGCCCCTCATCCGCCCTTCGGACACCTTCTCCCCGTAAACGTAGACGGGGAGAGGGTGAAGAGCATTCATTTCGGCCGCTTGAGCTTTTTGCGCTCTTTCTCCACCTCCGCCCTGCAATAGCAGCCTTCGAGATGATCGTTGACCAGGCCCATCGCCTGCATGAAGGCATAGACGGTGGTGGGGCCGACAAAGCTCCAGCCGCGCTTCTTCAGTTCCTTCGATATCCTGACCGAGACCGCCGTCGTCGGATTGGCGCGCAGATGCGCCAGGTCGACGATCTCGGGCCGCTCATCCGGGCCGGGCTCGAACTTCCAGAACCAGGCGGCCAGGGAGCCGAATTCATCGGCCATCTCGCGGGCGCGTTTTGCGTTGTTGATGGTCGAGACGATCTTGCCGCGATGGCGGATGATGCCGGCATTGCCGAGCAGGCGCTCGACATCGTCGTCGGTGAATTGAGCCACCTTGTCGAAGTCGAAACCGGCGAAGGCCTCGCGGAAATTCTCGCGCTTGCGCAGGATGGTGAGCCACGACAGGCCCGACTGGAAACCCTCCAGGCAGATCTTTTCGAACAGCCGGCGATCATCCGTTACCGGGCGGCCCCATTCGTGGTCGTGGTAGTGGAGATAATCCGGCAGGTTGCCGTGCCAGAAGCAGCGCGTCTTGCCGTCCGGGCCTTCGATAACACCGGAAGTTTCCTGTCCCATTGCCGCAGATCCATTCGTTAACGCGCCTCGGCGCCGCTTTTACCGTGGCTTTACCAGATTCCTGAACCGGCCGGTAACCACACCAAAAGGTTTACTGACAAAGCGGCATTTTACGCATTCCGATTCATGTTTTGCTTGCCGCTCAGCGCCAAGGATCGCGAAGCCGAGGGCGCCCTCTTGCGCACTCGGGACGAGTTCGACGATCGAGGTGCGTTCCGATGAAGACAGTTTTTTGTTCCCTGCTTGGCGCCGCGGCGGTTCTCGCGGCCGGCGCCACGACTTCGCTTGCCAATGACCGCTATGCCGACATGCCGCCGGTGATGGTGAGCCCCGACCTTTCGGCGCCCTGGCTGCTGCAGCTCGGCCACGCGCCGGGGATCGGTCGCCCGACCCGACAGGCAACGCAGCAGCCGCTGCGGCGTCTCTTCCAAGCGCAGCCCGA
>JAFKFE010000135.1 GCA_017308345.1 Alphaproteobacteria bacterium
GTGTCGAACTGGCCGAGCGCGAAATAGGGAACGAGCTTCAGCGCATTGGTGGCGGCAAAGAAGATCGCCGCCGTTCCCGACAGCACCTTCGGGTCGAGCCGGATCGGCAGCGCGTAGACCTGGAAAGGCGGGCCGCCGACATGGGCGACGAAGCTGGTGAAGCCGGCGACCAGCCCCCAGAAGGCCGCGGCGACGCGGTTCGGTTCAGCCGCATGGCCGGCGCCATGGCGGAACTGCAGGTAGACCCAGCGCAGCACGAACACCAGCGCGACGACGCCGACGATCAGCCGCACCATCTCTTCGGTGACAAGGGCCGCCGTCAGCCAGCCGAGTCCGATGCCGATCACGGCACCCGGCATCATGTCGACCAGCATCTTGCGGTCGTAGACGCCCCACCAGGTCCACACCGAAACGATGTCCATCAGGCACAGGATCGGCAGCAGGATGGCGGCCGCCTGAACCGGCGGGATCGTCAGGGCCATCAACGGCACGCCGACGAAGCCGACAGCGCCGCCGAAGCCGCCTTTCGACAGGCCGACAAGGATCACCGCCGGAATGGCGGCGGCGTAGAACCACGGATCGCTGAGCAGGCCTGACATCGGCAAGGGAAGGTTGAAGGAGGCGGAAATCCAGCCATAGCGCAGAATGCCGCCGTCGGGATAGTCATTAACGCCGGCATCCGCTATTGCCGTCCCGACATTGACGACCGGCCGCGCTGCAGCGGCTCGTCCGTCGGCCGGCCCGCTGTCTCGAGGTGTGGAAATGAGCGCCATGAACATTCGCCGGGCGCGCGAAGCGGACGTCGCGGTGATCGTCGCGATGCTGGCCGATGATCCGCTGGGCCGGAGCCGCGAGGACGCCAGCCCGCTGCTGGCGCAGGCCTATCTGGACGCCTTCGCGGCCATAGACGGCGATCCGAACCAGTTCCTCGCCGTGATGACCGAGGGCGACGACGTCATCGGCACGCTGCAGATCACCTTCCTCGCCGGACTGTCGCTGCGCGGCGCCTGGCGCGGCCAGATCGAGGCCGTGCGCGTCGCCGCGAACCGGCGCGGCGAGGGGCTGGGACGCCGCCTGCTCGACTGGGCTATCGACAAATGCCGCGAGCGCGGCTGCCGGGTCGTCCAGCTGACGACCAACAAGAGCCGGCTCGACGCGCACCGCTTCTATGAGCGCCTTGGCTTCAAGGCCAGCCACATCGGCTACAAGCTGGACCTGTAGCCGATCCCTCGACTGCCAGGGCGGGACTGACCGCCGCGTGGCCAGGGCGTGGGGATGATCAAGCATTTTGGCACCGGCCTCACGGCGCCGC
>JAFKFE010000136.1 GCA_017308345.1 Alphaproteobacteria bacterium
GCCTGATGGCAGGCTTGGAAAGCCTCCGTGACCATCCACTGGTCGGCGACGTGCGCGGCCGCGGCATGCTCGCCGCCGTCGAACTGGTGGTCGACAAGAAGAAGAAAACGCCGCTTCCGGCGTCGGCCATACCTGCGCGGCGGGTCTTCGACAGGGCCTGGGACAACGGCCTTATCATCCGCGCCTTTGCCAATGGCGTCCTCGGCTACGCCCCGCCGCTCTGCTGCACCGACGACGACATCGATGCGATCGTCGAGCGGACGCGCCGGACGCTCGACCAGACACTGGGCGATCCGGATGTGCGCCAGGCCCTGGCATGAAGGCTGCGAATTTTCCGTGTTTCGAAATATCGCCGGGGCAGACGATTTCGCAATTTTGTGCCGCGTCCCCGCGCCATTTCGGCGAATCCAGCGCGAGGGAAGTGCCAGACTACTTTTAAGACAAGGCCAGAAAGCCCGAATTTCCGGGCATTTGAAAAAGGCCGGTGCCCCGGACAGCACGAAATTTTGTTCTGTTCAGCACCATGCAATTCGGCCGCGTAGAGGAGAGCTCGTTCTTGGTCAGGGCCTTTAGCGAATTCAAATACATGACCTTCGACGTCGTCGGCACGCTGATCGACTTCGAAGGTGGCATCAAGGACTGCCTGGCCGGAATTGCCGCCGAGGCCGGAGTTTCCATCGACGGTGAAGAGGCGTTGGCCCTTTACCGGCAGGCCCGCTACATGCCCGATGCCGGCCTGTTCCCGGATGATCTCGCGCGCGTCTACATGGTCATCGCGCCGCGGCTCGGCCTGCCGGCCAATGACAAATACGGCGTCCGCCTGCGGGATTCGGCCAGCATCTGGCAAGGCTTCCCCGACAGCGCGGCGGCATTGGCCGAGCTTGCCAAGTCCCACAAGCTGATTGCCATGACCAATGCCCGGCGCTGGGCGCTCGACCATTTCGAAAAGCAGCTCGGATCGCCCTTCTTCGCGACCTTCACGGCCGACGATACCGGAACGGAGAAGCCGAATCCGGCCTTCTTCCAGAAGGTCTTCGATTTCGTGGCTTCCCGCGGCGACAGCAAGAACGACATCCTTCACGTCGCGCAAAGCCAGTATCACGACATCGGCGTATCCCGGGCGCTCGGCATGACCAACTGCTGGATCGAGCGCCGTCACGCCCAGCAGGGCTATGGCGGCACGATCGAGCCCGAGCGCTTCACGGCGCCGGATTACCACTTCACGTCGATGGCCGCCTTGGCGGCGGCCGTGCGGGAAAGCTTGAAGGAACCAACCTGAACCCAAGCCCGGAAAGCCGCAGCAAGAC
>JAFKFE010000535.1 GCA_017308345.1 Alphaproteobacteria bacterium
CGGTGGCGCCGCCGGCGCGGGCGGATACGGCCCGCAAGGCGTTCTATCTCGGCGGTCTTTCCCACATTCTGGAGATGGACGACCTGCACCGGGATTCGGTGACCCATCCGGGAAGCGTCGTCATTCCCGCGGCCTGGGCCGTGGCCCACGATCACGACCTTGGCGGCGAGGCGTTCCTGCGCGCGATTCTCGCGGGATACGAAGCCTGTTGCCGCGTCGGCATGTCCGTCGGCAAGAAGCATTACCGGGTCTGGCACAACACCTCGACCTGCGGGCCGTTCGGCGCGGCCTTCGCCGTGGCCGAGCTCATCGGCCTCGATGACGACAGGACCGTCTGGGCGCTCGGCAACGCCGGAACCCAGTCGTCGGGGCTTTGGGAGTTCCTGGCCGAAGGCGCCATGAGCAAGCATCTGCACACCGCCCGGGCCGCGGAATCGGGTGTGCTTGCATCGTTCCTGGCCAGGGAAGGGTTCACGGGCGCGGAAAACATCCTAGAGGGCGAAAAGGGGTTCTATGCGGGCATGTGTCCCGACCCGATCCCGGAGGCTGTGACGGCCGGGCTTGATCGCGCCTGGCAATTGATCAACACCTCGATCAAGCCCTGGCCTTGCTGCCGCCACACTCATCCGGCGATCGACGGCGCTATTGCCTTGCACGCAGAGATTGCCGGCGAAGCCATCGCCAAGGTGAAGGTCAAGGCTTACCGGGCCGCGCTGGACGTGTGCGACCGGCCCATCCCCGAGGATCCCTACAGCGCCAAATTTTCCCTGCAACACACAGTGGCGATCGCGCTCGCGGACGGCCGCGTCGACCAGGCGAGTTTCGATGCCGATGCCCGGCAGCGGATGGCTGGCGAACGCAAGAAAGTTGACGTCGAGCTGGTGCCGAGGATCGAGGCCGCCTATCCCGAATCGTGGGGCGCCGAAATCGTGGTGGAGACGGTTTCCGGCCGGCGTCTTTCCGCCGTGCGGCACGACGCCAAGGGAGATCCCGGCAATCCGCTGACGGCGGCCGAACTCTCCGAGAAAGCGTTGACGCAGCTCATCGTCGGCGGCAGTTCGCAAGCCCGTGCCAAGGAACTCATCGCCGCCATCCTCGCGCTGCCCGACAACCGTCCGGTGCGCTCGCTGGGTTTGTTTGAACTCGCCGGGGACGCGCGTCCCCAGGCGCGTGGCGCGTGGAGCGCTTGATGTTCAAGGATGTCGACAACGAGGAGATCCGCGAGGCCGTGCGTCGGCTGTGCGAGCGCTTTCCGGGCGAATACTGGCGCAAGCTCGACGCCGATCGCGCCTACCCGCTGGATTTCGTCAACGCGCTGACGCAAGCGGGCTACCTCGCGACGCTGGTCCCCGAGGAATATGGCGGGGCGGGCCTGACGCTGTCGGCGGCGGCGGCCGTGCTCGAGGAGATCCAGCGCGCCGGATGCAACGGTGCCGCCTGCCATGCGCAGATGTATGTCATGGGGACGCTGCTGCGGCATGGCAATGAGCAGCAAAAGCAGCGTTATCTTCCGAAGATCGCTTCCGGCGAGCTGAGGCTCCAGGCGTTCGGCGTCACCGAGCCTGGCAGCGGCACCGACACGACCTCCATCCGCACATTCGCCCGCAGGGACGGCGACCACTATGTCGTCAGCGGCCAGAAGATCTGGACGAGCCGGGCCGAATATTCCGACCTCATGCTGCTGCTTGCGCGCACGACCCCGAAGGACCAGGTGTCCAAGCGTACCGAGGGCCTGTCGGTGTTCATCCTCGACATGCGCGAGGCGCTGAAGCAGGGGCTTTCGATCCGGCCCATCCGCACCATGATGAACCACTCCACGACCGAGGTCTTCTTCGACAATGTCAAAGTCCCTGTCGAAAACCTTGTCGGGCAGGAGGGCAAGGGATTCCGCTATATCCTGTCCGGGATGAATGCCGAGCGGATCCTGATCGCCGCCGAATGCATCGGCGACGCCAAATGGCTGATCGCGAAGGCCTCGGCCTATGCCCGCGAGCGCAATGTCTTCGGCCGGCCGATCGGCGCCAACCAGGGCATCCAGTTTCCGATCGCCAGGGCCTATGCCAACATGCGCGCGGCCGAACTGATGGTCCGCGAGGCGACGCGCCTCTACGAGGCCGGCCTCGACTGCGGCGCCGAAGCCAACATGGCCAAGATGCTGGCCGCCGACGCCTCGAACGAGGCCGCCAATGCGTGCATCCAGACGCATGGCGGTTTCGGCTTCGCCGAGGAATACGATGTCGAGCGCAAGTTCCGCGAAACCCGGCTCTACCAGGTGGCGCCGATCTCGACGAACCTCATCCTGTCCTATCTCTCCGAGCATGTGCTCGGAATGCCACGTTCCTACTGACGGGCAAGGCCAGTGGACGCAAACGAGCAGAAGCCGTTCGCCGAATGGATCGGCCGCCAAAGCGAGAGCTTCGATATCGTCTCGGAGCGCCTCGTGCAGAGCTTCAGGGCGATATTCGCGCCCAATCTCGCGCCGTTGGCCGCCGGCCTCGCGCCTTTGGGGATCCATTGGTGCTTGTCGCCGGCGATCGCCGTGATGGACCAGTTGGGTGCCGATGGCCATCCGGCCAGGAACCTGTCCTTGCCGCCGGTTCCGCAGCCGCGCCGCATGTGGGCGGGCGGTGAGCTTCAGATGCACGATGCCTTGCGGATCGGCGATGAGGTTCGCCGGGTCTCCACGATCCGCGACATCGTCCGCAAGCAGGGCAGGTCGGGTGAGCTCTGGTTCGTCGCGGTGGACCATCGCTATCATACTTCTCGCGGCATCGCGCTGAGCGAACGGCACGATATCGTCTATCGCGAGGCCGCGACGCCGGGGCACGCCGCACCGGACCGCGAGAAGACCGCCCCGGGGCCAGGCCGTCCGGTCGCCGCATCGTGGGCCCTGGTCCCGTCGTCCACGCTGTTGTTCCGCTATTCGGCCATCACCTTCAACGGCCACCGCATCCACTATGACCTGCCTTACGCCACCGAGACGGAAGGCTATGAGGGACTTGTGGTCCACGGGCCGCTGCAAGCCACGCTTATGCTCAACCTCGCGGCGGCTCGCGGCGCGGGTATCCCGGCGACCTTCCGTTATCGGGGCGTCGCGCCGGCGATCGCCGGCCGCGGCCTCACCATCGCTGCCTCGCCCGAAGGGCGGCGGTTCTGGACACAAGGCGACGGCGGTATCGTGCACATGGAAGCCGATGTCGGCGGGGATACGGCAGCCTGAACCCGCACGGCAATCGACCCCGCTTCGGCGTCGTGCCCTCGTTTGTGCGGCTCGCGGATCGACCGGAACGGTTTGGCATGGCCGCCCGGTCGGGCCCGGCGCTTCTCACAGGCCCAGATGCTTGTACACGGTCGTTCGCGAAAGGCCGAGCCGGCGCGCCGTTTCCGAGATGTTTTCGGACGCGTCGCGATAGGTCCGGCGAATTTCGCGGCACCTGTTCTCGTCGAGCGGGTTTCCGCGGCAGGCTGCGCAGCTGTCCGTTTCGTCCGCCGGCGAGCAATCATCGAAGGATCCTTCGTCAACGAAATCCACGCCGCGGACGAGCGCGCGCTGCAGCGCTGCCTGGAGCTCGCGGATGTTCCCGGGCCATCTGCGCAGCGAAAGCGCCGTGATCGCGGCGTCCGTGATGGCCGCGTCCGGCGCGAGCTTGCGCATCAGGTGTCGCACGATCAGCGCGAAATCCGAACGTGCTCCCAGGGGCGGCAGATGCAGCGTGAAGGCGTTGAGCCGATAGAGCAGGTCGGCGCGGAAGCTTCGTTCGACAACCATTTCGCCAAGGTCCCGGTTCGTTGCGGAGACGATCTGCACATCCACCCTGTGTGTATGCTGTCCGCCGATCGCGCGGACTTCCATGGAATCGAGGAAGCGCAGCAGCGCGGTCTGGGCGGGCAGGGGGATGTCGGCGACCTCGTCGAGGAACAGCGTGCCCCGGTCGGCGAGCCGCGCGAGGCCGGGCGATCCTTCGCTCCGGGCGTTGGTATAGGCGCCGCGCTCATGGCCGAAGATCTCGGCTATGAAGAGCTGCTCCGGCACCGCGCCGCAGTTCACGGCGACAAATTCGCCTTTCCTGCCGCTGACGGCATGGACATGGCGCGCCATCAATTCCTTGCCCGTTCCCGTCTCGCCCGTGATGTGGATCGGCATGCGCAGCGCGGCGGCCCGGCCGATCTCGGCCACGGCGCGCTTCAGGCCGCGGTCCTCGCACACGAAATCGGGCGCGCGGTCAGCGTAGGCCGCTGGCGCGACGCCGGACGGCCGCGCCGGTGATACGCGCCCGCCCGGGGCGATCTGGCGGCACACCATGAAGAGGCCGCTGCCCGCCCGGTCGCGGATGGTGGTGACGCCGCCGTTGAGGAGGCCGCTGATCGTGGCCCCGAAACCTGTCTCGAACAACTGGTCGAAATGGCCGCCAGGGGTCGCCGGGAGCCCCGCGAGCAGGGAGGTGCCGGGCCTGTTGAGCGAGATCACCTCGCCCTCACGCGAGACGGCGACAAGGCCGGCCGAAAGCGTATCCAGATATTCGGCGCGCGGGTGAAAGGCCAGGATGAAGCACTCCGCGCGTTCCTGGAAGATCAGGCCGTTTTCGATCTGCGCGGCGGCCATGCGCACCAGCGCGTGGGTATGCTGCTGGCGCGCCTCGTTGGAGCAGGATGCGTCGAGCAGGCCGAGGATGCGGCCGTTCGGATCGAGGATGGGCGCGGCCATGCAGCTCAGATGGCCGTGGCAGGCGAAATAGTGCTCGCGCCCGTACACGGCGACGGCCTCCTTGCCGGCGGCGGCCAGTCCAAGCGCGTTGGTTCCGTACAGAGCCTCGCTCCATATGCTGCCGGGGATGACCGATCGGCCGGCGGTGCTGTCGGCGAAGTGCTGATCGCTGATCGTATCCAGCACCATGCCTTCGGCATCGCCGAGCGCGATGATGAAATTCGACCCGGCGATCTGGGAATGCAGCAGCTTCATCTCCGCGAGCGCCAGGCGGCGCAGGGCCGCAACCTGCTCGCGCTTGCGCGTCACCTCGGCGAAGGCCATCACCTCGCCGTTCGGGATCGAGCGCGGATCGAGCCCGAGATCGCGGCAGCGCTGCCAGCTCTCGGCGATGGCCGCCGGCAGCGTTCCGCCCGGCAGTCGGTCTCCGCGCTCCAGGGCCTGACGCGCGCGGTCAATTCCGGACAGGTGCAACATGGTTCCTCCGCTGCGCGGCACGTCCGCGTGAAGCGCCGCGACATCGACTTGAGCTTGGCTGGAAACTGAACGGTTTGCGCCCGGAGCTGTTCAGCCGATGGACGTTTGCGCTCCGGGGTCGGAATATCAAATAATTGATTCTATTGAAATTTATGGTCTGGCATGCAGGTTGCAGCTCTCCTGTTCGAAGGCCGGCGCAACGCTCGGGCCCGCGGAGGAGACAACAATGAAAGCCCAGGTTCTCACCAGATATGACGACAGCCTGACCGGGAGCGAATGGGTCTCCCAACAGGAAGTCCCGGACCCTAAGATCACCAAATCCACGGACGTGATCGTGCGCATCGGTGGCGCCGGCGTGTGCCGGACGGACCTGCACATCATCGAGGGCGTATGGCGCCCGCATATGGATCCGACCGGGGACGCCCTGCTGCCGCTGATCATGGGCCACGAGAACGCCGGCTGGGTCGAGGCGATCGGCAAGGAGGTGGAAGGCATCAAGGTCGGGGATCCGGTCATCGTCCATCCGAAGATCTCCGGCGGCACCTGCCTGGCTTGCCGTCGCGGCTTCGACATGCATGGCCCCGGGAAGTTTCCGGGGCTCGACTGCAATGGCGGCTACGCCGAATATCTTTGCACCTCCGAGCGCAACATCGTGGCGCTGCCGAAGACGCTGGCGCCGAAGGATGTCGCGCCCTACGCGGATGCGGGCCTGACGGCCTATCGTGCCGCCAAGAAGGCGAGCCGCCACTTGCTGCCCGGCGAAAGCTGCGTGGTGATCGGCGCGGGCGGCCTGGGGCATATCGGCATCCAGTGCCTCAAGGCGATGTGCGCGGCGGATGTGATCGTCGTCGACAAATCGGACGACTCGCTGACGCTCGCCGGACGCATCGGCGCCGACAAGCTGGTCAAGGCGGACGGCAACGAGGTCGAGGCCGTGCTGGCGCTGACGGACGGCCAGGGCGCCGAGGCCGTCATCGACTTCGTCGGCGAGAAGGGCACCACCGCCAAGGGCCTGGCGATGACCCGGCCGATGGGCAGCTATTATGTCGTCGGCTATGGCGAGGACATCAAGGTTCCGACCGTCGACATGGTCATCACCGAGAAGAACATCATCGGCAATCTGGTCGGCACCTGGGCCGAGCTCGTCGAGTTGATGGCGCTGGCAGATCGCGGCCTGGTCGACCTGACCACGGTCGAATACCGGCTCACCGACGCCAACAGGGCGCTGCATGATCTCCACCACGGCAAGATCCACGGCCGCGCGGTGCTCATTCCCTGACGAAGGGAATGCGATCCGGGGCCCGGCCGCGCGATCGCCGCGCGGCCGCGTCCAGAACGCCGAACCCTGTCGCGGGGCCGCGCACGGTCGCCTCGCGTTCCTTCCGCGCATCAGGAGGCCGTCATGCCGTCCGTTGGCATCAATGAAAGCTGGAGCCGCGCAACCAAGGCCTGGGCGACCTGCGCCCGGATCGGCGTCGCTCCCCCAAGGAAACCGGGAGGAGACATGTGCAAGCTCCTGGCCAGGCAGGATCCGCGTCGCTTCACGCAGACCAGCCGGTCCCTGCGCATCTCGGGACAGTCGACCAGCATCAGGCTGGAGACGGCGTTCTGGGAAATACTGGATGTCATCGCGGCCGGCGAAGGCATGTCTGTATCGCGCCTCGTCGCCTCGCTTTACGACGAGGCTATTGACCTGCACGGCGAGGTCGCGAACTTCGCGTCGCTCCTGCGAACGATCTGCCTCATCTACCAGGGCGAGCGCGCCGAGATGGCAATCCGCCGGCACCCGCCGGCGTGATGCCTCTCCGGTTGTGCCCGCCACGGCGGCGCCGCGGCATGGCGTTGTCACGATGGCGTTCCCGCGCGCGCTTCTGCGCCGATACGGTTCTCCGCGATCCAGCGGGCCGCGAGCACCAGCGCGCCCATCGAAAAGTCCTTGCCGTGCTTGGCCACCATCTCTTCCGACAGCCTGGCAAGCCGCTGGAAGAAATCGTCCTTGCTCAGCTCTTCCGGGGTCAATTGTGTCTGCTGTGTCTGCATCGTTTCCTCCTGTTCGTTGCCGCCCGTCATTTGAACATCTGGGCGGGGAATGTGATGAGGCTGGCGCCTCCGTCCGCCGTGCCCGCCGCCAGGTGGCGGCCATCGGCGGACCAGGCCAGGGCCGTGACGGCTCCGCCGGACGGCTTGACCAGAAGTTCGTCGCGCTCACCGATCCGGGCGACGACGATCTGGCCATTGGCGAAGCCGGCGGCCGCGAGCGGCCGTGTCGGATGACCCGCCACCGCCTCGACGATCACCTGTCCGGGACGTCCGGTGACGATCGCGCCTCCCGTCTCGCCTTCGAGGGGCGGAAGCTTCATCGACCACGCCGCGATGCGGAAGGCGCCGGAGGCAACCAGCGCATCGGCGCGTTCGCTCCAGGACACGGTGCGCACCGCCGCGGGGAAATCGGCGACAATGCCCGCCTTTCCGTCGGCCAGGCGGGCGACGCCGAAGCCGCCGGATGCCAGCGGGCAGGCAATCCATTCGCTGTCGGCGCTCCACCGCACCGCTGCCGGGACCTGGGGGAAGCTGACCGTTCGGACCAGGGCAGGCTCACCCACCAGCGTCCAGATCGAAATCCCATCGCCGCGGCACACGGCAAGCTGCCGCCCGGAGGGAGAAAAGCCAAGCGCCGCGACGTTGCCATCGCCGTGCCGTGCCAGCGAGCGGACGATGCCGCCCGAAGCGGTTGCGAGAAAGACGTCCGCTCCGTCGCTGACCGCCGTCAGGCCTTGCCCGCGGGCGTGATCGAGAGCCACGATCGCGCTGTTGAGCCGGATTTCCGTATCGCTGACCTCTCCGGTCGCGGTCACGCGCACGATCCTGCCGTCCGTCGCGCCGGCGAGAAATTCCGATTTTCCGGACACGGTCGTCACAGGCGCGCCGGCGCAGAGGCGCTCGGTGACGATGAGCGGCGCCGCCGGCTTCTCACGGGGCCGGATGGTGGTCTGGCCGACATCGGCGCTTACCCTGATGCGCGACTCCGGCGGCTCCGGGTCGGAGAGCGAGGCAAGGGCGATCGTGCCGTTCGCGCAGGCGAAGGCCGCCACGGAACTGTCGGCGCTGAACTGCAGGGCTTCTACGGCCGACGGCAGCACCCAGCTCCTGGCGAGCAGGTCGAACAATGTCAGGTTGCGTATGTTTTGCTGGTTCACGCCTCAAGCTCCCTTCATTCCAATCAGGCCTCGGCCAGCAGGCGGTCGACCTCGTCCACCTGCCGCTCGGCGGCGGCGATGCGCTCCTCGCAGTCCGACAGCGCGATGCGTATCGAGGCGGCGCTCGTTTCCGCTCCATGCAAGTCCCGCACCAGTTGCTCGCAGGCGCCGTCTCGGTCGAGTTCGAGCTCCATGCGCTGGATGTCCATTTCGGTCGCGCCCAGGAGCTGGGTCCATTTCAGGCCCTCCGCGTTCAACCCCGACAAGGCCGCCACGAGCGACAGGCGCCTCTCCAGCAATTCGACCCGCGCAAGTGATGCGTCCGTCATCGCGCTCCTCCTTGCCGCGAGCCTGGCGGCGGAAACGTAAGATGTTCGAGACCAGCGGCAGGACCTTCTTCCAGGCGTTGCACGCGGCCGCCGAAAAGCGGCTTGGCCGGGAGCATCCCTGCTGCCGGGCGATCGCCGAGGCCGCGCGCGACCCGCAAGCGACGGCGGTTCGCGCGGCGCAGGCGGCCCTGAACGGCCTGCCGAAAGAGGTGCTGGTCGCGCTCATGGCCGACGCGCACAAGGCGTTGCGCGAAGACCCGTCCGCGATCCTGGGAGCGTGGGGAGGCTTTGCTTCGCGGCATTGACGGCATCCTCAACGATCACTCGACGGAGTCTCCGGCGCCGCCCAGCCCGACAACAGCTGCGGCAGGCCGGGAACCTGGCTGCGGAACTGCCGCTCGGCCATCGCGATATGGCCCCTGAGCTGATCCCATATGTCGACGCGCAGCAGCGAGGTGCTGTCGCCGATCAGGCGTTCGATCTCCTCGATCCGGAACTGGCGGGTGAGCGCGACGCCCGAGAAGACGAAATCGCGCATCAGCAGCGCGTGCCGCTCGATGAAGGCATGGATCATGGGATGCGTTTCCGGCGTCATGCCGGCAGCCGACATCTCCGCTTCCATGAAGCCCTGGAAATGCCGCTGCAAAAGATTCTGGCTCTCGCCGAGGAAGCGCATGGTGAACACCAGGTCGCGCGGCATCAGGCGGACCAGGTCGGACGTAACGTCGTCTTGTTCTTGGCGCCCCGGCAGGGGGCGGTCGTCCTTCCCAGGCATGGTCGTTCCGTTGGCTGCGTTGCGCTTGCACGTATATTAAAGGATAGGGTCGCCGG
>JAFKFE010000137.1 GCA_017308345.1 Alphaproteobacteria bacterium
GTCGTCGGACAGGTCGAGGGCAGTCCGCCTGCCGCTAAGCTGCTCAAGGACGGCCAGCTCGTTGGCTACGCCTTCGTCACGGGCGACGTCGTCGATTCGACCGGCTATTCCGGCAAGCCCATCAACATCGTCGTCGGCATCGACCTCGACGGCAAGATTACTGGCGCAAAGCTCGTCGAGCATCACGAACCGATTGTCCTGGTGGGTATCCCTCAAGCCAAGATCGAGCACTACATAAACGGTTTCATCGGCCGGCGCGTCCTCGATCCGCGTGAGGCGACCCGCATGCCGGTCGACATTGTCAGCGGCGCGACGGTCACCATGATGGTCATCGCCGACAGCATGACGCAGTCGGCGGTCAAGATCGCGCGATCGCGCGGCCTGGGCGCAGGTGCCGCGAACGTCGCTTCTCAGCCTGCTCACCGCACGATCGATCAGGCCGGCAGCGCCCTCGAAACCTGGCAAGCCTTGCTCGGCGACGGATCGGTCCGCAGGCTTGAGATCACCAACAAGGAGCTCGATGACCTGTTTCAGCGGACGGGCAACGCAGCGGCGATCGCACGTCCTCAGGCAGGCGATCCGAATGCCTCCTTCGTCGATGTCTATGTCGCGCTGGCGAGCGTGCCCACGATCGGCCGATCGCTGCTCGGCGATGCCGAGTATGACCGCCTGCGCCAGGATATGAAGCCCGGCCAGCAGGCGATTCTGGTGGCCGGTGACGGATCTTATTCCTTTCGCGGCTCCGGCTATGTACGCGGCGGCATTTTCGATCGCATCGAGGTGATCCAGAGCGAAAGCAGCATACGCTTCCGCGATCGCAACTATCGTCGGCTCGGCGCGGTGGCCGCCGAAGGCGCGCCCGACTTTCCCGAGATCGGCGTGTTCGTCACCCCCGACGGCTCGAACCTCGATCCCGGCACGCCATGGCGGTTTCAGCTCCTTGTGCAACGGGCGACCGGAGCGCTCGACAAGGCATTCGTCACGACGGGGCTCGACTACTCGACCCCCGACAAGTTCCTGAACGCGCCTGTTTCTCCGGTGGTTGTCGCGCCGGCGGCGGCCGCACCGACATCGGCTGCCATGAAATCGGCGGCGGCGGACAATGAGCCGCCGCTCTGGCAGCGCATGTGGCAGGCACGGAAGTTCGACATCGCCGTCATGCTCGTCGCCATCGGCGTGCTCACCGGCATCTTCTTCTTCCAGGACATCCTCGTGAAGTGGCCGCGCGCCTATGAGCGCATCCGGCTCGGCTATCTCGCCTTCACGCTTCTGTGGCTCGGCTGGTACGAGCACGCGCAGCTGTCGG
>JAFKFE010000138.1 GCA_017308345.1 Alphaproteobacteria bacterium
TCCGGACCGCCGATCCGTCGGCGGCCCGGTACCCCGGAAGCCGGAAGGTTTCCGGATATCCTGTCCGAGATTGCAGGCGGCCCAAAGCCTTAATTCAATTGGGCCTGCATGAGACGGGTGAAGACCCGACAAAGGAGCAAGTGCTCCAATGAAAGGTTCGAACCGTGTTTGCCTTTTGTTAGCACATCGCCGGCTTGCCGTCGGTGTGGCGAAAAGGGGGCAGGATCCTCGAGCGCCGTTCGGGAGATCCAGGATTTGGATGGCCCGGCCGGCAAAAGGCAACCCGACTTCTGACCTCGAGAATGAGGCAGGGGTCAACTGGAGATAGGCAGTGGACAGAGCGGAAAAGCGCGAACTCGTCACGGGCCTGAACGAAGCGTTCTCGAACGCGGGTTCAGTCGTCGTGGCCCACTACGCCGGTATCACCGTGGCGCAAATGAACGACCTTCGGTCGAAGATGCGCGCCGCCGGCGGCACCGTCAAAGTCGCGAAGAACCGTCTCGCCAAGATCGCTCTTCAGGGCACGGACTCCGCATCGATCGTCGATCTGTTCAAGGGACAGACGCTGGTCGCTTATTCGGAGGATCCGGTTGCGGCGCCGAAGGTCACGTCCGATTTCGCCAAAGGGAATGACAAGCTGATCATTCTCGGCGGCGCGATGGGCTCGACCTCGCTCAACGCCGATGGTGTCAAGGCACTCGCCACGATGCCGTCGCTCGACGAGCTGCGCGCCAAGCTGGTTGGCATGATCGCCACGCCGGCAACCCGGATCGCCCAGATCGTCAATGCGCCCGCGGCTTCGGTCGCGCGCGTCATCGGCGCTTACGCCCGGAAGGACGAGGCGGCATGAGGCCGTTCCTCGCTGTCAACAACACACGTTCGAACCAAGTAAAGGAATATCAAAATGGCTGATCTCGCGAAGATCGTAGACGACCTGTCGGCCCTGACCGTCCTCGAGGCGGCTGAGCTGTCGAAGCTCCTGGAAGAGAAGTGGGGCGTTTCGGCCGCCGCTCCGGTGGCTGTCGCCGCCGCTGCCGGTGGTGCTGCCGCCGCCGCTGCTCCGGCTGAAGAGAAGACGGAATTCGACGTCGTTCTCGCCGATGCCGGCGCCCAGAAGATCAACGTCATCAAGGAAGTCCGCGCCATCACCGGCCTTGGCCTCAAGGAAGCCAAGGACCTGGTCGAAGCGGCTCCGAAGCCGGTCAAGGAAGGCGTTTCCAAGGCCGACGCCGACAAGTTCAAGGCTCAGCTGGAAGCAGCTGGCGCCAAGGTCGAGCTGAAGTAACAGGCGAGGGCGGACGGT
>JAFKFE010000139.1 GCA_017308345.1 Alphaproteobacteria bacterium
CGCTATAGCATTTCGGTTTGCAATGGGGTTGCTGAAAGATCGAAGTTCAGGCCAAGTTCCGGCACGGTAAGGATAATCGGCCGGCCGGAAGATCGAGCGTGCGCGATTCGGCGGCGCCGTGGCAAATCGCTCATTTGCCGGCGACGCCGTGCCTGACATCCGCCGGCGGCCTGTCCGCCAGGATTTCCAGCACCCGCTTCCAGCGCGCGCAGCGGCCGAAATCCTTTTGCTCGATGGCCTTTTCCGCCTTCATGGCCGCATAGAGCGGCGCTTCCGCGCCGAATTCCCTGACCAGCCAGTGCGCCTCCTGCCTGGCTCGGCGTTCGTCCTCGTCAACGGGCATTCTGGACATCGTCCCTGGCCTCCGTACCTTCGATGCCGACCGCAAGGCAACTGCCGATGACGAGGACGGCGCCGGCGACCGCCGTCATCGACAGGCTTTCGCCCGAGAGCGTCAGCAGAAACGTGGAAGCGATCGGCGTCAGATAGGCCACGACCGCTATCCTGCCGCCATGATCGAGCTTTGCCGCGCGCGACCAGAAATAGTATCCGAGCCCCATCGGGCCGGCGCCGAGATAGAGGCCAAGCAGAAAATGCTCGCCGGTCAGGCGCACGATGCCGGCGTGCAGGCACCAGGCAAAGGTGAGCGCGACGCCGATCAGCGCCGAAGGCAAAAGCAGACGCTCCGGCGGCACGCCAAGACGGCCGACGGTGAGCGAGTAAAAGGCCATGCAGAGCGCCGAGCCGAAAGCGGCGAGATAGCCGACGGCGCTGCCGCCTTCGAACCAGGCCCCGTCGAACCCAAGATGCGCGCGCCCTCCGGAAATGACCAGCGCCACGCCGACGAAGCCAAGCGCCGCGGCCAGCCCGAGCAGCAGCGGCCGGCGCGGCCGGCCGAGCAGGATGACCGCCGCGGCGGTCATCAGCGGCCAGGTGTAAGCGACGAGGTTCGCCTCGATGACCGGCGTCGAGGCGAAGGCGATGTATTGCAGGACCATTGTACCGACGAGACCGATGAAGCCGACGGCGTAGGCGGCGAGCGAGACCCTTCCCTTCTCCCCTCGTGGGAGAAGGTGGATCGGCGCGGAGCGCCGAGACGGATGAGGGGTGTTGGAAGAAACTCCGATGTCGGCGATCCGTCCAGCGCCCCTCATCCGGCCTCGCTTCGCGAAGCCACCACCCTGGGGCGAGCCACGGGTCTCGCCCCGTCCTTCGGACCCCGCAAGGGCAGAAGGGAAGAGCCTTATCAGCGCAAAGACCAGGGCCGCGCCGCAAAACTGCAGGAACTGCACCTGCGACACC
>JAFKFE010000140.1 GCA_017308345.1 Alphaproteobacteria bacterium
GGCCGAGGCGGCCGCCGCCGCCGTGCGCGCCGCCTATACGATCGGGGGTTCCAAGCCGCCCGCCGACAAGACCGTGCTGCGGCGGATATTGCCTCGCTGATCCGACCTATTGCACGAGCAGCAGCGCGCCGTCCTGGACCTGATATTTCTGCAGGCGCTGCAGGAAGCTCATGCCGATCAGATTGACCTGCAGCGCCCTGTCGTCGAGCACCATCGCCTGGACGTTGTCGACGGAGACCCTGCCGATCTGAAGCCGGTCGACGGTCACCACGGCGGCCTTGATCGAGCCGTTGGCGGTATTCACCTGGCGATTGAAATCGGACGGGTTGAGCGAGATGCCGATCCTGCGCGCGGTCGAAGCGTTGATGGCGACAAGCGTCGCGCCGGTGTCGATCAGTCCGTCGATCTGGCGGCCGTTGAGCTTGAACTGCGACGTGAAATGGCCGCGCCCATCGGCATTGACCAGCACCTGGCGGCCAAGCGGCATCGGCGTCGCCGGCTTGTCGGGGACCGAGGCGAGATTGACCTGCGGCTGCGCCTCCGGCGCTGCCGACCGCGAGGCGCCGGTCGATTGCAGCAACCCGTCCAGCAGATGCGGATTGGCCTGAAAGAAGATCGGGATCGAGGCCGAGGTTCCGGCAAAGATGCCAAGGATAAGAAGCTTGCGCAGCATGGATGCCCCTTCGCGAAGCAGCATCCTTAAGTCCGCCATGGTTTTTATGATTTTAACTCGTGCCGGAACCGCAAGCTTGCGTAAACGGCCAGTTAAGAAACGCGCTCACTTTGTCCCGTACATGCGGTCGCCGGCGTCGCCGAGACCGGGCATGATGTAGCCCTTGTCGTTCAGCTGGCGGTCGATCGAGGCGGTGAAGATCGGCACGTCCGGATGCGCCTTGGTGAAGCGCTCGATGCCCTCGGGGGCGGCGAGCAGGCACAGGAAGCGGATGTTGGTGGCGCCGCGTCCCTTCAGCTTGTCGATCGCGGCGATCGCCGAATTGGCGGTCGCAAGCATCGGATCGACGACGATGACCAGCCGATCGGCGAGATCGCTCGGCGCCTTGAAGAAGTACTCGACCGCTTCCAGCGTCTCATGATCGCGGTAGAGGCCGATATGGGCGACGCGTGCCGCCGGCACCAGGTCGAGCAGGCCCTCGAGCAGGCCGTTGCCGGCGCGCAACACCGAGGCGAAGACCAGCTTCTTGCCCTCCAGCGTCGGCGCTTCCATCTCCTCGATCGGCGTCTCGATCATGGTCGTGGTCAGTTCGAGGTTGCGGGTCACCTCATAGCCGAGAAGCAGC
>JAFKFE010000536.1 GCA_017308345.1 Alphaproteobacteria bacterium
GCCCGCCAGTTCCTGGCTGACCCGCTCGACCGCTGCCTCCAAGCGCATGCCGGCATCGGCGCAAGTGATCATCATGTCCATGAAATCCGGGAAAGCGCGGCGATAGATCTGCTTCTGCTTATTCTCGAAGCGATCAAGCATGATACTCGGAATGACGATACAGCCGAGACCGATCAGGCCGGCGCCCGCGAACGAAAGGAAGCCGGGCACCCGCGGCGGCAGCGCCTTTGACAAGAGAGCGTAGGTCAGCAGAAAGCCTATGGCGACAGCGCCCAGTCGGCAAAGTGTGTAGATGAGAGGTGCGCTCGCGCTATAGAAGCCAGCGCGAAAGAGCTTGGCCTCGAGGGCGTCAGGCTCGTTGCGCTCCTTCTCCATCGACTTGAAATAGGCTTCGATCAGCCTTTGCGCCGCGGCCTTGGCAAGACTGTCTTGTCCCAGGATCGATCGGCGATCCACTGGCCCGTCGCCGACAAGGCTGTCTGTCACTAGTCTGCGCGTCTGCATCGCGGGCAGGAACACCAGCGCGCCAAACAGGAACAGAGCTCCTGCGGCGGCGAAGACAGCAAGAGAGAGGAGAAGGGTCAGGTCATCCGTGTTCGAAAGCAGGCTCACACTCGCTCCTAGAAATCGAAAGTGACCATGCGATACATGATGTAGTCGCCGAGTAGCGCCCATAGCCCAAAAGCCGTGAACACCGGCAGGATCAACGGGTTACCCCAGACCTTCCCATAGTAGGAGGGCGCTATGAGCATCAGGATCAAAAACATCACGATAGGAAACAGCGAGATGATCCATGCGGAGGCGCGGCCCTCGGACGAAAGCGCCCTGACCTTCATCTTCAACTTCTGCCTTTCGCGCAGAACGAATGAGAGGTTCGAAAGTATCTCGGTAAGATTGCCGCCCGTCTTAGCTTGAATCGAGAGCGATACTGAAAGCAGATGAAGCCCTTCAAAGCCGACACGTTCCGACAGCTTTCGCACCGCCTGCTCGATGCTGAGGCCAAAGGTGATCTCGTCGGCGACAATACCGAATTCCGTGCCAAGGGGATCTGGCATCTCACGGGCGACAAGACCTATGGCGACGGAGGCAGGATGGCCGGCGCGAAGCGAACGGACGATCATGTCCAGCGCGTCGGGCAATTGCCTGGCAAATTTTTGCACTCTCTTGTTGCGCGCCCGTCGCAGAACAAGAAGCGGAAACACGAAACCTACCGCGAGAAAGACCATGAACGCCACAGGCGCGGCGAGGCGGGCGAGGAACCAGAGCAGCAAGGCCAATGCCAGGCCGGCGAGAAGGAAGGACGCGGCAAAGGTCATCGGGTTTCCGGTGACGCCGGATTGTGTGTAAAGCCGGTTCAACCAGACGAAACCGGAAATGAAATCTCCAGAATCGGTCAGGCCGCGTTCACGCAGCAGGCTTTGCAATGTCTGCTCCGCCGGCGCATCCTCGGCGAGGCGGCGCAGCCGGTGATTAACAGTGACCAGACGCGAGCGCCGACGCGTAAAGGATAGATAGAAAGCCTCGCCGGCAAGTATGATGGCAGCGGCCGCCACCACATAGATGAAGTAGAGAAGCGTCTGTCCCGTCAGCATTATAGTGCCACCTGCGGATTGAACGCATCCTTGGTAAAATGCAGGCCGAGCGTGGCGGCCTCGGGAGCGAAACGCGGGCGAACGCCGGTGGCGCGGAAATCGCCGATGATCGTGCCGTCGGCGGCGACATCGCGCCGGACATAGTGATAGATTTCCTGCAACTGCACGACATTGCCTTCCATGCCGGTGATTTCCGAGATGGATACGACACGCCTGCCGCCATCGGACAGGCGCTGCGTCTGCACGATGATGTCGATGGCCGAAGCGATCTGCGCCCGGATCGATTCATGCGTCATCGGCAGCCCGGCCATGCCGACCATCTGCTCCAGGCGCGAGATGGCATCACGCGGCGTGTTGGCGTGGATGGTGGTCATCGAGCCTTCATGGCCGGTGTTCATGGCCTGCAGCATGTCGAAGGCTTCCTCGCCGCGCACTTCGCCGACGATGATGCGGTCTGGCCGCATGCGAAGCGCGTTCTTGACCAGCTCGCGCTGGCGGATCTCGCCCTTGCCCTCGACATTGGGCGGGCGCGTCTCCAGCCGGCCGACATGCGGCTGCTGCAGTTGCAGCTCCGCCGCGTCCTCGATGGTGACCAGGCGTTCCTTCACCGGGATGTAGCTCGAGAGCGCGTTGAGCAGCGTCGTCTTGCCGCTGCCGGTGCCGCCCGAAACCAGTATCGACTTGCGCGCCTGCACGGCGATCCTGAGCATATCGATCATCGGCTGGCGGATCGAATTGAACGCCATCAGGCGTTCCAGCGAATAAGGGTTCTTGGAGAATTTGCGGATCGAGACCAGCGGACCGTCGACCGAGACCGGTCGCACGGCAATGTTGACGCGTGAGCCGTCCGCCAGGCGGGCATCCGCCATGGGCGCCGATTCATCGACCCGACGGCCGATCGCCGAGACGATCTTGTTGATGATGCGCAGCAGATGCGCCTCGTCGCGAAAGCGAATCGCCGTTTCCTCGATCATGCCGCGACGTTCGATGAAGACGCGCTCATGCGTGTTGATCATGATGTCGGTGATCGAGTCGTCCTTTAGCAGCGGCTCGATCGGACCAAGGCCCAACATTTCGTCGGCCGTGTCGCTGGTCAGCTGATCGAGCTCCCGGGCGTTCAGGGGCACGTTGCGGCCGCGCACGAACTCGCGCACGATCGGCCGGATCTCGTCCAGGATTTCGTCCTTCGACGCGCTTTCCAATGCCGTCAGGTTGAAGCGATCGATGAGATGGCG
Organism: Alphaproteobacteria bacterium; assembly: GCA_017308345.1. Classification (GTDB taxonomy): domain Bacteria; phylum Pseudomonadota; class Alphaproteobacteria; order Rhizobiales; family Rhizobiaceae; genus Mesorhizobium. The sequence goes on from JAFKFE010000536.1 coordinate 2,828, forward strand.
ATGCAGCTCGACCTTCAATGTGAGGAAGTCGAGGCCTTGCGGCTCGGCTTCCGCCACAGTGGATGCAGCCGTTCCATTGGCGGCCGCGACTACAGGCGTCGCCTGCGCCGCCCGCTGCTCACCCGGCCCTTTGATGAAGCGACCCAACATGCCGCTCGCCCCTTTTTTACCCCGGGGAAGAAACTAAGCGTTAACCACGGCAGGCACAAGCGGCCCGCCGCTCAAAGTCCGGTTATTACTTTCCACATAGTTAAAATGGGAAGCACGTACCCTTGTAACTACTTCATATGCGACTCCGGTCATCAGACTAACGTCCTAGGACCTTAGCCGTGCAAGCGACGTCAAAGCCTCTAAGCTTCTAGATATAAACAATTATGTAGGATTTCTAATTCGACCACCAAAGGGCGCAACCATGGCTGAATTGTGAACGAATGGTTAAGACGACTTGAAAAACGAGGAGAATCAAGGCCTTGTCGAAATGTAAATTGGCCTTATGCGAGTATTGAAAGGTTAAAGCTCCGTTAATCCGTTTGACACTGCTTTTTCGCACGACCTAGGATTGAACGTGACGGGGGATGCTTGGGTATGGGGTTCATCCTTAGCTCTGTCTCGTCGGGTTCAAACCTCCAAAGGGAGAAATTGGCATGAAGAAGCTCATGACGATGGCCCGGCAGTTCCGCGACGAAGAAAACGGCGCTGCTATGGTCGAATATTCAATCCTGATCGGCATCATCGCTGCGGCCGCAATCACAGCGATCATCGGCATCGGCACTTGGGTTACTGGCCAGTTTAGCGGCCTCTGCAGCACGCTTAATACTCAGCAGGCCGTGGCTGGAGTCACTTGCCAGTAATCTGAGATCCAGGGGCCTGAGGGTAACCCCGGGCCCCTGACTTGTTACTAAGTAGCTGTCGCCTTTGGGGGACCCGGCCTATGAGAGCCAACACACTTATTATGATCGTTTTGGCTGGCATATTCGGCGTGCTGGCGGTGGTCCTGGTCAACATCTGGCTGGCAGGCCAGCGCAGCGCCCTGGCTCAATCCAACGGCGTGCAAGTAAGCACCGTCGTGGTCGCGGCGGTGCCGTTGAAATTTGGCGACGCGCTGAGCACCGACAAATTGCGCGAAATTGCCTGGCCCGCCGGATCGGTGCCGACCGGCGCCTTCAAGACCGTCAAGGAGGCGATGGCCGGCAATGGCGCGCGCCAGGCGCTGCAATCCATCAGCACCAACGAACCTGTTCTCGCCGCCAAGATTACCGGCCCGGGTCAGCGCGCCACGCTGTCGGCGGTGCTCGGCGAGGGCATGAAAGCGGTTTCGATCCGCGTCAACGACGTGCTCGGCGTCGCGGGATTTGTCTTCCCGGGCGACAGGGTCGACGTGCTGCTGACGCGGGAAGTTCGTGGCAACGACGGCGCCGACAAGAGTTTCGTCGATGTGCTGCTGCAAAGCGTGAAAGTGCTGGCAGTGGACCAGGTCGCCGACGAAAGCAAGGACGCGCCGCAGGTCGTGAAAGCCGTGACGGTCGAGGTCAACACCAAGGACGCCCAGAAGCTGACGCTTGCAGCGGGCGCCGGCCAATTGTCGCTGGCCTTGCGCCAGGCCGCCGAAAGCAAGAGCGAAACGAATGAGAGGGTTACGCTTGCGGATCTGACGGCCGACACGCCGGAGGATGTCGCCAAGCGCCAGGCCGAACTCGACAGGCAAGCGGCCGAGGACGCCGCGCGCAAGCAGGCCGATCAGAAAATCGACGGTCTGGCCAAGGCGGTTGAGCGGGTCGGCAGCCAGATCGACCAGATGAGCAAGGCAAAGCCGGCTCCGGTCGTGGTTGCCGCGCCTCAGGCTCAGCAGCCGGTGAAGGAAGTGGTCAAATACGTCCAGCCGGAACCGCCGAAGCAGGCGACGGTCGGCGTGTTCAGGGGCGTCAAGCTGGAAACATACGAAGTGCCGCGACAAGACTGACGAGGGTCGGCGCGGCGGGGTTGCCAAAGGCAGCAAGCGGGGAGACGGGGAATGAAGGGGTCTTGGGTGAGGATGGCGGCGGTCGCGCTGTCCTTCTTGGTCACGCCGGCGGTACTCGACCATTCCGCCCGAGCGGCTGACCGGTTCATCGATGTGTCGCGTCCGTCGCTGCATCGCGTGTTCGTGCCGGTTTCCCAATCCGCCACGATCCAGGTGAACGCCACGCTGGGCGACATCGTGGTCGGCGACGAGAAGATCGCCGACGCGCAGCCGATGACCGACAAGACGCTCTACATCATCGGCAAAGCCGTCGGCACCACCACAGTCAACCTGTTTTCCGAGGACAAGCGCTCGCTCGGCGCCATCCAGATCGAGGTCGGCCAGGATGTCGGCGACATGGCGGCCGCGATCCGCCAGGTGGCGCCGAGGGCGCGCATCGAGATCGGTTCGATCAACGGCAAGGTGCGCCTGAGCGGCCACGTCAAGGACGCCGCGACTTTGGCGCAGATCGTCGAGGTGACGCAGCAATATGGGCCTGACGCCATCATCAATGCCGTGACGATCGACGACAGCGAGCAGGTCAATCTGTCGGTGCGAATCCTCGAGGCCAAGCGCAACGCCGGGCGCGATCTCGGTGTGTCGCTCAAAGGCGTCAACCGCAGCGGCAAGACGATTTGGGGCACCGGCGATGCGACCGTCGACAAGGACGGGACCGTGCTCGGAACCGGCGACCTGGTCAGCGGGCTCTTGTCGAACAGCAGTCCATTTGCGGCGCTGATTACGCGGGTCATCGACAGCAACATCAAGGTCGACCTGATCATCCAAGCACTCGAATCGAAAGGGGTCGTGCGCTTGCTGGCCGAACCGAACCTCACCACGGTTTCCGGCGAGACGGCCAGCTTCAACGCCGGCGGCGAAGTGCCGGTGCGCAGCGTCAACGCGCAAGGCGAGGTCGAGATCGTCTTCAAGCAGTTCGGCGTCAATCTGAACTTCACACCGGTGGTGCTGGACGACGGCAAGATCCATATCAAGCTGGCGCCCGAAGTCAGCGACCTGACGGGCTTTACGAGCGCTGGCGATCCGATCTTCACCAACCGCAAACTGTCGACTGTAGTCGACCTCCGTGATGGCCAGAGCTTCGCGGTCGGCGGCCTGCTTTCCAGCAAGAACACAAGGCAGCAGGACCAGGTGCCATGGCTCGGCCAGGTCCCGATCGTCGGAGCGCTCTTCCACAATTCGAGCACGCAGAAGGAAGAGACCGAGTTGGTGGTCATCGTGACGCCGCATCTCGTGCGGCCGGTCAGGCCCGGCGAACAATTGGCGACGCCTTTCGACAAGACGAAGCCCGCCAACGATCCGGAGCTCATGCTGCTCGGCCAGCTCGAAGTCAGCAAGGACATGATCCGCAAGTATGAGCATGGCGACGGCGTCACCGGCCCTTACGGCCACATGCTGGATGTGAAATCGAAGGACAAGCTGCTCTATGTCAAGAAGTAAGCTCCTGCTCATCCTTCTCGGCACCAGCCTGCTCGCGGGCTGCGCGGCCGACTATCTGAACAATTACGACACGATGACGCTGGCATCGGGCGACTCGCAGAAAGCCAATCAGCTGCTGCAGACGGTCGATCCGTACAACCCGGCTTCGAACAATACGAAGATCGAGGGCAATGGCGCGCGCTCCGTCGGCGTCGTGCAGAAATACAAGCTTCCGCCAAGCACGTCCGCGCCGGCGACGAACATGACAGTCAATGTCGGGCCGTCGGCTGCAACGAGCGCGGCCAACTGAGCAGAAGGATGCGGGGGGTTGCGCCAGGCGACGAGGGCGGGCGCAGGACGAAAAGAGAGTAAGGTCATGTTGGGGACCATACGCAAATTCTGGCGCGATCAGCGCGGCATAGCGCTCGTCCTTGTCAGCATCATGCTGCCGGCAATCATCGGCTTTTCGCTTCTCGTTATCGACATGAGCAGGGCCAACAATCTGCATAATGATTTGCAGAAGGCGGCCGACGCGTTCGCGCTTGCCGGCGCGGCAGAACTGGACGGCACGACGGGTGCTTGGGGTCGGGCTGAACGAGCCATGGCGACGCTGGTCAGCAATGAAAGCAACTTCTCCACGTCCGGCCGAAATCCCCTGACATCAGGGCAGCCAGGCGGCACCCAGCGGTGCAACAGTTCGGGGAATATCTCCTGGTGTTTCCTCAAGACTCTTCCCAACGACAACGTCGCCATAACGACAGCCAATTACGCCAACACCGACCCTGCAGCAGGCGAGTTGGAAACCCGATTCGTTCAAGTGAAGGTGACACCGTTCGGGTTTGCGGCAATTTTCCCCGTCTCCTTCCTATCTTCATCGAGCACCGGCGAATTCAATGTGGGCGCCACCGCGGTAGCCGGCTTCACGTCGAGCGTTTGCGACTACACGCCTGTCTTCATGTGCAATCCGTACGAGGATACCAGTATCACCGGGGGCGTGACACTGGAGCAGGCGGCGCAAAGCAGGCAATATCGTCGGCGCCAAATCGTGCTGCGCGGCGACGGTTCCTACGCGCCGGGCAACTTCGCTTTCCTGTCCTCGCCGTTTGGAAACGGGGCCAACGAGCTCGAAAAGATGCTCGCCGATTCCAAGCCGCAGAATTGCTATTCGCGCGATGGCGTCCAAACAGAGCCGGGGCAAAACTCCGGTCCCGTGCTGGACGGAATCAACTCGCGGTTCGGCATCAACTCTTCCAACTATTCGGACGGACCCGCGGTCAACGTGCGCAAGGGCGCGATAAACTGGGACCAGTATGTCGCGGACAACAAGGTCACCTACCAAACCGATCCAACCAAAGGGATCGGCCTTGAACGCGATTCGTGCCAGATTTCTGGCACCTGCACGATGATGGGCGGTCGGATGGGCGCCGGCGATTGGAATTTCGCGCGATATTGGGCCGCCAACCATCCCACCCGTGCCGTTCCCTCGGCCCTGTCGGGCACCGGCGCCGACCTTCCGACCCGCTACGAGGTCTATCGCTACGAGATCGACAACAATATCTACCAGGATGCTTCTGTCGGCGGCGAAAAAGGCACTCCCCCGGCGGGAGCAGGCACGCCGATCACCACCTCCGACCGCCGCTTGCTGTACGGCGCGATCCTGGACTGCAACGCCCTCCAGACCAGCGGCGTGAGTTTCAAGGGCCGCGCGACCGTTCCTGTCAGGCGCTTCGGCAGCTTCTTCATCACCGAGCCGATCAAGGACAACGGCAAGAATATCTATGTCGAGCTCGTCGACATCACCGGCAAAGGCGGTCGAGGGACGCTGGACAATTATCTGCGCGACGAAGCGCAGCTCTACAGGTGACGGCGATGTTCCGGAACGCTGTACGTTATCTGAGAAAGTTCCGCCGAGATCAGCGTGGCGCAGTGCTGGTCGAGATGACACTCGTCGCGCCGCTGATGTTGGTCTTGTCGGCCGGCGTATTCGAGTTCGGCAACCTCATTCACGACAAGCTGCTGATGGAAGCCGGACTGACCGACGCGGCCCGCTTCGGGGCCCGTTGCAACAGTCAGTTGTACACCGATGTCGGGTGGTCGGCGATCGACTGCGCCGACATGGCGACAAACATCGCAGTCTACGGCACGGCCTCGCTGACGGTCGTGAGCGGCAAGGTGACGAACACTCCGCGCGTCAGCGGGTGGGAGAAAGCGGATGTGACCGTAACCATCGGCGCCACCGGTTCCTGCCATGACGCCGTCGTTGCAGGCGTCACACAATATCGATCGGTGACACCGCAAGTGTGCATCGTCAGGGCGGCGGGCACCTATCCCTATAGCGGCGTCGGCATGCTGGCGCTCCTCAACATCGGCCCGATCACCCTGAGCGGCTTCCATGAGGAGCGGTTGATCCGGTTCTGACGATGATGGGGCGCTTCGCAAAATCAGAGCACGGTGCTGCCATGGTCGAGATGACCATTGTCGCTCCCCTGCTCTTCGCGCTAACGCTCGGCTTCGTCGATTTCGGCTACGCGCTCTATCAATGGAATGGCGCAACCAAGGCCGTTCAGATCGGGGCAAGGCTGGCGTCGATTTCCGATCCGGTGGTGCCGGCAGCCGTGCTTGCCGCGGCAGCGCCAAGCTCGGTGCCGGGCGCGCCAGTGGCGGCTGGCGCCTATGCACCCTTCGTCTGCAAATATACCGGCAGCACCGGGGCTTGTAACGGTAGCTCCGCCAACTTCGACGCCAATGCCTTCAGCCGCATTTTCAGAGGCGATACGGCCGTCACGAATGACGATGCCTGCCCTGCCCTCACCGGAACTCAACGGCCCGGCATGTGCCATTTCTTTCCCGGCCTTCTGCGAACCAACGTCGTCATAACCTACTCGGCGACCGGACTTGGATTTCAGACCAGGCTTGGCGGCCCCGTACCGACCATCACAGTCCAACTGCAAAACCGAACTTTCCAGTTCTTCTTCCTGAGCGGACTGATGGGATTCGGCAACATCAACATGCCCTCCATGCTGAGCACGGTGACGGGCGAAGACCTGAAAACGAGCGCGCCAACATGAACGCCATCGACACCAGAGTACTGCCCACCAAGCGAAAGCAGGTGGCGCTGTTTTCCGCCGATCCGAACTGCAAGCGCGACGTCACCACCCGCCTCGACGCGCTGGCGATCTATGACGTCAAGATCGCCGACGTGGCGGAAT
>JAFKFE010000141.1 GCA_017308345.1 Alphaproteobacteria bacterium
CGATATCCGCTTTGCCTAACCTGCATTGATAATGCCCAAAAATCCATGGCGTGATCGGGCCATTCAGCGGAGGCGCCACATGGCCGCGATATCCGGCATGCGCCAAAGGTCCACCCGCTCCGCAACTTGTTCGACACCGGTGGAGAGACTGAACTCGTACAACCAACACGGTCCCCAGATATCCCCTGCATAAGCCCGATTTATCATGACCCCTAATTTTTGAAGACGTTACAGGGCCTTTTCGCGCCTGTAGCTTCAACCGCGATTGTTCTCAGCACGGTCGGGAATTGGTGGTTTGATGCAGACACATGCGCGTGTGGTGATCGTCGGCGGCGGATGCGTCGGCGCGGGTATCCTCTATGGGCTGGCCAAGCGCGGCTGGACCGACGTGGCGCTTTTGGAGCGCACGCAACTGACGGCCGGCTCGACCTGGCACGCGGCGGGGCTGATCCCCTCCTACGCCCGCAACATCAATGTCGGGCGCATGATCAACAAGACCATCGAGATCTATGAGGGGCTGGAGGCCGAGACCGGGCAGCCTGTCGGCTGGCACAAATGCGGGCAGTTGCGCATCGCCAATTCGCGCGACCGGCTCGACGAATACAAGAGCTATATGAGCGTCGCCGAAGTGCAGGGCATGCGGGCGCAGTTGCTGACGCCCGACGAAGCGCGAAAACTCTGGCCGCTGCTCGACAACAAGCACATGCTCGGCGCGCTCTACCATCCCGATGACGGCCATATCGCGCCGGCCGACGTGACGCACGCCATGGCCAAGGGCGCGCGAGACCTGGGCGCCAAGGTCCATCTCAACACCGAGGTCACCGGCTTCAAGCGGACGCCGGGCGGCGAGTGGCTGGTTCAGACCAACAAGGGCGACATCACCTGCGAACACGTGATCTCAGCCACCGGCAATTACGCGCGCCAGACCGGCGCGCTGCTCGGCCTCGACATCCCGGCGATCCCGATCCTGCACCAGTACTGGATCACCGAAGCCGTGCCGGAAGTGGTGGAGCGCAAGCGCGCCGGCCGGCCCGAAATGCCCATCCTGCGCGACGAGGGTTTCGAGGGCTATCTGCGCGAGGAAGGCGACGGGCTGATGTTCGGGCCTTACGAGCGCACCGAACACCTCAAGCTGTTCGCCGAGGACGGGGTTCCCTCGTGGTTCGGCGCCGACCTGCTGGAAGAGGATTTCGAGGCGGTGGCGTGGAATTGGGAACAGGCACTGCAGCTGGTCCCGGCGCTCGGGCGCGTCGGCATCAAGGCCAATGTGCGCGGCCCCTTCCAGATGACGGCGGA
>JAFKFE010000142.1 GCA_017308345.1 Alphaproteobacteria bacterium
GATTTGCCGAGGCGCTCGTGCCTTCGTCATTCCAGGGCGAAGCAAGGAGCGAAGCGACGCGCGCAGACCCTGGGATCCATGCCGTGACATTCGAGCGTTGCAACGATGCGGAATTCCGGTCCGCCGCGCCCTTCGACGTCGGGCACGCCATGGATCCTCGGGTCAAGCCCGAGGATGACGACCGCATAGAGGCCCGCAGCCAACCGCAAACGTTAGTTATTTGCGGCTGCGGCCCGTTCGGTTGGGATCGTCGGCGATCTCTTTCGGATTGGATCAAAAGGGTCATCCTCTCAATCCACGAAGATCAGCGCCGGCGTTTCGAGCAGCGCCTTGATGCGCTGCACGAACACCGCGGCGTTCCAGCCGTCGATCACGCGATGGTCGAAGCTGGACGACAGGTTCATCATCTTGCGCGGGATGAACCGGGTGCCGTCCCATAGCGGCCGCACCATGATCTTGTTGACGCCGACGATCGCCACCTCCGGATAGTTGATGACCGGCGTGGTCGCGACACCGCCCATGGCGCCGAGCGAGGTGAGACAGTTCCTCGCGGCTCGCCGTACCGGTCTTGGCCGCGTCGGCCAGCCGGTTGATCTCCGCCGCGCAATCCCAAACGTCGCGCGCCTCGGCGTGCTTGATCACCGGCACCACCAGGCCGTTGGGCGTCTGCGCGGCGATGCCGATATGGATGCCCTCGTGCTGGTGGATGACGCCTGCCTCGTCGTCGAACAAGGCGTTGAGGGCAGGCTGGTCGGCGATGGCCTTGACCATCGCCCGCATCAGGAAGGGCAGCAGCGTCAACTTCGGGCGATCCGCCCGTTTTTCCTTGTTCAGCGTCGCGCGCAGTTCCTCCAGCGCCGTGACGTCGATCTCCTCGACATAGGTGATGTGCGGGATGCGCGATTTGGCGAGCGACATCTTTTCGGCGATCTTGCGCCTGAGCCCGACGACCTTGATGTCCTCGACGCCGTCCTTCCGCGCAAGGCCGGGTGCCCGGGCCGCCTGCGGACCGCGCGCGAGGAAGGCGTCGAGATCCTCGTGACTGATGCGCCCCGCCGGACCGCTCCCCGGAACCTGGCGCAGATCGATGCCCGCTTCCCTGGCGCGCAGCCGCACAGCCGGCGAGGCCAGCGGCTTCTCGCTCTCCGCGCGCGGCGCGCCGGAGACGGAGGCAGGGCGCGCGGACTTCTGCGCGGCGGCTGGCGCAACCTTGGCAGGCGCCTCGGCTGGCTTTGGCGCGGGCTTCGGAGTGCTCGGCTGAGGTTCGGCTTTCGACTCGGCCGGCTTGGCGGGGGCCTCCGCCTTCGGCGCATCGCCGCCACCGCTTTCCGCCTTCACATTGCCTTCGCCGGCTACCTTCAGCCGCACGATCGGCGAGCCGATCGCCACCGTGTCGCCGATCTCGGCGCCGAGCCACAGGATCTCGCCGTCGACCGGCGAGGGGATCTCGACCGTCGCCTTGTCGGTCATGACGGCCGCCAGCACCGTGTCCTCGCGCACGAGGTCGCCGACCTTGACGTGCCATTCGACAAGCTCGGCCTCGGCGACGCCTTCGCCGACATCGGGCAGCTTGATGACGTGCTCACCCATCTCAGGCCTCCCGCTAGGCTTCCACTGTTTCGACGAGCGCGCGCCCGACCCGCGCCGGGCCAGGGAAATAGTCCCAC
>JAFKFE010000143.1 GCA_017308345.1 Alphaproteobacteria bacterium
GGGAGCCCGTCGCGGGTGATCGCTGGACGCTGGTCGACAGCGTCGCCGCGGCGGCAAGCGCTCTCGGCACGGCGCCGCGTCGCGTCTTCCTGGCGATCGGCCGGCAGGAGGCGAGCGCCTTCGAGGCCGCTCCGCAGCACCATTACCTGATCCGAAGCGTCGACCCGGTCGAGCCGAAGCTTGCCGTGCCCGATGCGCTCTATCTGTTGGCGCGTGGACCGTTTCCGGAAGCGGAGGAAAGGGCGTTGCTCGACAAATACGGCATCGACGCCGTCGTCTCCAAGAACAGCGGTGGCGAGGCGACCTATGGCAAGATCACTGCCGCGCGGGCGCTCGGTATCGAAGTGGTCATGGTCCGCCGTCCGGCGCTGCCTGATGTGCCCTCGGCCGAAACCGTCGATGCGCTGGCGGCAAAAGTCGATCATCTTTTCGATCCCGTTGCCGAACGGGGCGTGTAGACCAGCGCCGGTCGTTCGCCGCGCTTGATGATGCGGGTCTCGGGCGAGCCGAGGATGATGCAGGTCGACATGCCTCGATGCGCTCGTCGGGCCGGCCGGCGGCGCGGCCGAAGATGACCGGCGTGGTACCTGGCAGGATCGCCTTCAGGCATTCGAAGGCACGGCCGAGCTGCCAGGGGCGGGCCTTGCTGATCGGATTGTAGAGCGCGATGACGAAGCCGGCGCCGGCCGCCGCCAGCAGGCGCAGCTCGATCAGCTCCCAGGGCTTCAGATTGTCGGAGAGCGAGATGGCGCAGAAATCATGGCCGAGCGGCGCGCCGATGCGGGCTGCGACGGCAAGCATGGCGGTGACGCCGGGGACGACCGAGAGGTCAATGGCGCGCCATTCGGCGGGCCCTGCCTCGATCGCCTCGCAGACGGCCGCGGCCATGGCGAAGACGCCGGGATCGCCGCCGGAAACGACGGCGACGCTGTGGCCTTCGGCCGCCTTGGCCAGCGCTTCGTTGGAGCGGGCAAGCTCTTCGCGATTGTCGGAAGCGATGCGGGTCTGGTCTGGTCTCAGATCCAACCGGTCGAGATAGGGCTTGTAGCCATAGAAGAAGGAAGCCTCGGCGACGGCATTGGCAGCCTGCGGCGTGACCTGGTCGGCATTGCCGGGCCCGAGGCCGATGACGGTGAGGCGGCCGCTCATGCTTTGGCTCCGGGGCGCGCCGACCAGCCGGCGACCAGCACGATGGCGAAGTAGGGCGCCTTGTCGTCCGCCTTCTCGGCGAGCCGCATCGAGACACTTCCCGGCATGGTGCCGCGCTCGACATAGACGGCCTTGGCCAGCTTGCCGGTCGCCTCCAGCGCGCGGCGGATCTTCGGCAGGTTGCGGCCGACCTTCATGATGACGGCGGCATCGGTGTCGGCAAGGCGGCGGGTCAGTTCGAACTCGCTCATCGTGCCCGGCAGCACGGTCAGCACGTCGTCGCCCTGGACGATCGGCAGGCCCGTCGTCGACCAGCAGCCGGACATGGCGGTGATGCCGGGGATGACCTCGGTCGGGAAGCGATGCGCGAGGCGCACATGAAGGTGCATATAGGAGCCGTAGAAGAGCGGATCGCCTTCCGAAAGCACCGCCACCATCCTGCCGGCGCCGAGATGCCCGGCGACCTGCTCGGCCGACCGCTCGTAGAAATCGGTGATCTGCGAACGGTAGTCGTCGTGATCCTTGTCGATCTCGGTCGTCACCGGATAGAGCAGCGGCAGCTCGACCATATCCGGCCGGAAGCGCGCCTCGACGATGGCGCGCGCATTGCTGTTGTTGCCGCGTT
>JAFKFE010000537.1 GCA_017308345.1 Alphaproteobacteria bacterium
AGCGACAATTGAAGGCACCCCTAAAGCGCGTCGCACTGAACCGGATTCAGCCGACGCGCTTTTAAGTTTTGTTTTTTGTGCATGTCGTTGCCCCGGAACCGCTGCACACTTCTGGGCGACATGCATTAGAAAGCGATCGCGGCGTCCAGTTGCGACAGCGGGCGCACGCCCGCCAGCAGCGCCCTCGCCTCGGCCTCGTCCTTTTTCATCTGCGCCACCAGCGCGTCGAGGCCGTCGAATTTGAGCTCCGGGCGCAGGAAGGCGAAGAACGACACCTCGCAGGTCTCGCCATAGAGATCGCCGGAGAAATCAAAGACGTAGGTTTCGAGCAGCGGCGCGCCATCGTCGTCGACGGTCGGGCGGCGGCCGAAACTGGCGACGCCGTCATGAAGCGTGCCGTCGGCGCGGCGGAAGCGGACGGCGTAAATCCCCTCCTTCAAGGCGGCTTCCGGCGAAAGCCGCATGTTGGCGGTCGGGAAACCGAGCGTGCGGCCAAGCTGCTGGCCGCCGATCACCTCAGCCTCCACGGTGAAGCGGTAGCCGAGCAAACCGTCGGCCTCCTCCACCAGGCCATCGGCAAGCAGTCCGCGGATGCGGCTCGACGAGACCACTTCGGCGCCTTCGTCGCGAAAAGCGTCGACCAGCGTCACGCCGAAGCCATGCCGTTCTCCCGCCGCCATCAGAAAGGCCGGGCCGCCCTGGCGGTCCTTGCCGAAATGAAAGTCGAAGCCGGTGACGGCGTGGTGGATACCGAGATTCTTCTCCAGCACATCGGTCACGAAAGCCTGGGCGGAGAGCGAAGCGAAATTGCGCGTGAACGGCTGTTCCACCAAGGCGGCAAAGCCAAGTCCGGCGAGCAGCCGCGCCTTCATCGGCGGCGGCGTCAGCACGAAGAGCGGCACTTCCGGCCGGAACACCTTGCGCGGATGCGGCTCGAATGTGAGCACCAAAGCGGGCACGCCATTGCGCCGGGCCTCCGCCAGCGCGCGCTCCAGCACAGACTGGTGGCCGCGATGGACGCCGTCGAAATTACCGATCGCCACGACGCCGCCGCGCAGATGCGCCGGCAGCGGCGCGGCCGTGGAAAGACGTTCGAAGGCTTGCGTCATGTCGAGGCGCCCGTCATGGCCAGACTATCAACCTATTGCAGACGCGGAATGACGGCGACCGGCCGGTAGCCGTGCTTTTCGAGAAAGCCCGCCAGCCTTGCGGGGTCGGGCCGCAGCGGATCGCCATAGTCGCGGGCATGGATGCCGCCAGAGACATAGACCACGTCAAAGCCGTTGTCGGCCGCGCCCTTGACGTCGGTCATCATGCCGTCGCCGATGGCGAGAACCTCGCTTCGCTCGACGGCACGGCCGAGCAATCCGGCGACCTCCTTCATGGCGACATGGTAGATCGGCGCGAAAGGCTTGCCGGCAATCAGCGTGCGGCCGCCCAGTTGCGCGTAATCCCGCGCGAGCGCGCCGGCACACCAGATGGTGCGCTCGCCGCGTTCCACCAGGATGTCCGGATTGGCGCAAATGAACGGCAGATTGCGGGCACGCAGCCGCCGCAGCAGTTCGGCATAGTCGGCGGGCTTCTCGACCTCGTCGTCATAGAGACCGGTGCAGACGACGCCCGAGGCCTCGAATTCCTCGACGAGATCGACGTCGAGCCCGTCATAGAGCGTGAAATCGCGCTCCGGGCCGATATGGAAGATCTTCCTCGGACCATCGGCGATCAGGTCGCGCGTCACGTCGCCGGAGGTGACGACCCGGTCGCAGACATCGGCGGGAACGCCGATGACCTTCATCTGGGCAACGACGTCGGCGCTACGGCGCGGCGAATTGGTGATCAGCACGACCGGCACATTGGACGCGCGCGCCCGGGCAAGCGCGGCGGCGGCCGCTGGAAAATGCCATTCGCCATTGTGCACGACGCCCCACACGTCGCACAAAATGGCGGCGTAGCGCCCCGCAAGATCGTCGAGCGAAGCGATGATGTCAGGCGAATCCGCCATGCCGTGTTCCTGATCCTGATCCCTGGCAAGGCCGCGACAGACGGTTCAGCCGCAGCCGGTTCCGCATAACGGAAGCGTTTCATCCTGTCACGAGCTTTCCCGATCGCCGCGCATCGACCCGCGACATCGTCCCCGCAAATCGCAAGGTTAACGCCCGGTCAAGAAGATGGCGTGTTCTTGATAGTTTCGCGCAAGCTGAAATTTAACGATTTATGACCATGGTAGCACGGTCAACTACGACCATGGTTGTATCTCAACATGGATCCTTGGCGGGGGTAACGCAATGATCCGCGATTTTCTTCACGACAGACGGGGCAACTATGCCCTGATGACGGTCATCACGATGATACCGCTGATGGGCGGCGTGGCGTTGGCGGTCGACTACACCGAGTTGGTCAGGCAGAAGCAGGAGACGCTGAGCGCGTTGGACGCCGCGGGCATCGCGACGGCGCAGCAGATCGTCTCCGGCGCAAGTGACGATGCCGTAAAGGTATACGCCAAGGATTTCTTCGAAGCCAATCTCAGGCATGTCCTTCCCGCCAACACGACCCTGACGGTCACCCTGCCGAACAACAATACCGGTGGCGGTACGCTGAAAATGGTGGCAACGCTCAAATATCATCCCTATTTCCTTCCGGCAGCCGCCATGCTGCTTGGCAAGACCGTCGGCGCGACCGACGTCAACGTCGTCGCGACATCCGAAGTCCGGCTGAAGGACACGCTCGAAGTCGCACTGGTGCTCGACAATTCCGGCTCGATGTCAACTCTCGGCTCCGGGACCGGCCAGAAACGTATCGATCTGCTGAAGAACGCGGCCAAGCAACTGGTCGACACGCTGGCCGCGCAGGCCCAGCAGATGAAACAGGTCAGCAAACCAGTGCAGTTTTCGCTGGTTCCTTTCTCGGCCTCGGTCAATATCGGCCCGACGCATGATACGGACGATTGGATGGACCAGAACGGCATCTCGCCGATCCACCATGAAGATTTCGATTGGTCGACGATGACCTCCGCCAACGACCCGAACAAATACGCGCAGAAGGTCAACGGCATATGGTACAAGCGCGGTGACGGCTGGGGAGACACCAAGGATCAGCCGCTCACCCGTTTCAGCCTCTATTCCGACATGACGGTGGAGTCCGACCGCGAAACGGTGCAGCCTCCGAAGCAGTATGTCTGCGACGTGACCAAGAAAGACGGCACCTGCAGTAAAGGCCATTGGGTCACCCCGTCCCCGACATATGTCTACACCACGAGCCGCTATGCGAGTTGGCAGGGATGCGTGGAGGCCAGGCCATATCCATACAACAACGACGACACGACGCCGACGACCTCCAATCCAGCTACGCTTTTCGTGCCGATGTTCGCACCCGACGAGGCCGGTACATTATGGCGCGACTTCAATCGCGACGGCGTCAATGACGTCAGCAGCGCAAGCTATGGTTACAGCAACAACTGGTGGGCAGACTGGCCGTACTCGTCCAACCCGACGGCGACGCAGCGCCAGTCCGACATGCGCAAATACTTTCTGGTGAAGCCCTACGGCTCGGCTTCGGCGAGCGCCGGTGACGGTCCGAATGCGGCCTGCACGACCAGTCCGATCACCCCGCTCAAGGATGTCACGGTGGCGGCAGAAAAGCAGGATCTGGAAGACGCCATCGACGACATGGCACCGACCGGCAACACCAACGTGCCGGAAGGTCTGGCCTGGGGCTGGCGAACCGTGTCCAGCAATGAGCCCTTCACCGAGGGGCGACCTAATACAGAAAAGGGTAACGACAAGGTCGTTATCGTCCTGACCGATGGCGCCAATACCTATAGCGCTGTCAGCGACGCCAGCTATGCCAACAACCGGTCCACGTACGCAGCTTACGGATATACCGGGCTGACCTACCCCGGCTCAGGCAGCGTCACGCGCCTGTTCATGAACACGAGCAGTGCCGTTCCAAAGACCACCTATACAGACAGCAACTATACGGCAGCACTTGACGAGAACATGCAAACGCTTTGCGCCAACGCCAAAGCTGCCGGGGTCATAGTGATGACCGTCTCGCTCGATCTGGTCGACACCAAGACCGACGAAAAGAAGGCCATGGCCGCGCTCAAGGCCTGTGCATCGGACTCGCGCTTCCGCAAGGATCCAACCGACCCGAGCAAGCCGGCGAAGCTGTTCTGGAATTCGACCGGCGCGACGCTGTCGGACGACTTCAAGGCGATCGGCAACGAATTGTCGAACCTGCGCATCGTCAGCTGAGGAGCGCGACAAACGATCGACGGCGCCCGCTGCCAGGCGGGCGTTTTCCATCATGCGGCATGCCCCGGCCCGTTGGTTTGGTTAGCGTCTGGTGAAGCTGCCGTTAAGCAATCGAGCGGTTTGCCAAACCGGTCCTTCAGCGTTTTGTGGAAGTGTGGCCCCACAGAGAATCCGCCGGCGGGGGGCCGCTCGATAAACATGCGCAAATTCTGGCATCAATTCTGCCCTGACCGCCGCGGCAACTATGCCCTCGTGATGGCAATCGCCATGGTGCCGCTGATGGGAGCGGTGGCGCTGGCGGTCGATTTCAGCGAGCTCAACCGCCAGAAGCAGATGGTGCTGAACGCGCTCGACGCCGCCAATTTCGCCGCCGCCCGGCGGCTTGCCGAAGGCGCCACGGACGACCAGATCAGAGCCTACGCGGTCGACTTCTTCAACGCCAACCTCAACAATATCGACCCCGCAGACGTGACGCTCGACATCACGCTGCCGACCAACCAGGCCGGCGGCGGCTTGCTCACCATGAACGCCACGCTGAACTACCATCCCTATTTCTATCCATCGTCGGCGCTGCTCGTCGGCACATCCGAAGTCGACGCGAAGATACCGATCAAGCTCGACATGGACTCCCAGGTGCGGCTGAAGAACACGCTGGAAGTGGCGATGGTGCTCGACAATTCGGGATCCATGGCGACGCCCGGCACCGGCTCGGGACAGAAGCGCATCGACCTGCTCAAACAGGCCGCCAAGCAGCTTGTCGACACGCTGGCTGAGCAGGCGGCGCAGATCAAGCAGATCGACAAGCCGGTCCAGTTCAGCCTCGTGCCGTTCGCGGCCTCCGTCAATGTCGGGCCGGACAACGACAACGCCCCCTGGATGGACGTCTATGGGCTGTCGCCGATCGCCAATGAGAATTTCGACTGGTCGACGCTCAACGCCTCCGACAAGTACGCCCAGAAGATCAACGGCATCTGGTACAAGAAGGGCACCGGCTGGGGCACCGAGGAAGACGAGGTGCTGAGCCGCTTCGAGCTCTATCAGGATATGAAGGTGGTGACGAGCCACGAGCGCATCGCCGGCAGCGCGCGCACCGTCTGCGACGCCTATCGCTCCAACCATACCTGCAAGAGCAGCCATACCGAATACGACTACAACGACACCTACGGCCCATTCGCCAGTTGGCAGGGTTGCGTCGAGGTTCGCCCCTATCCCTACAATGTCGACGATACCCCTGCCTCAGGCGGCCCGAACAACACCGGCATCGGCGTCGGCGATCCGGCAACCATGTTCGTGCCGATGTTCGCCCCGGACGAGCCCGGCAATCACTGGAAGATCACGCAAGACCCGAACGAGCCGAGCCCGGTGACCTACGGCGCCGCCAACAGCTGGTGGAACGACGATCCGTCGAGCACCACCGGCAAGACCAGGCAGTCGAACATGGCCAAGTATTTCCAGCCCCGGCCGATCGATGCTCCCCAGCTCAGCTCGGGCGCCGTGCCCAAGTACAGCTGCACCACCACGCCGATCACGCCGCTCACCGACGTCACAAACGCGGACGGGCTTGCGACCATCAAGGCGGCGATCGACCTGATGCAGCCCAATGGCAACACCAACGTGCCCGAAGGCATGGCCTGGGGCTGGCGCACCGTGTCGAGCGCCGCGCCCTTTACCGAAGGGCGGCCGGAAACCGAGCGCGGCAACGACAAGGTCGTCATCGTGCTCACCGACGGCGAGAACACCTATTCGACTGTCAATTCCGACCCGGCCGGCAACAAGTCGACCTATGCCGCCTATGGCTATACCGGCGTCGGCTATAACGGCACTTCGGTCACCCGCCTGTTCGGCGGCACGTCGAGCGCGATCGGCCAGTTCAACTATTCGTCGAGCAACTATACCGCGGCGATGAACGAGCAGATGGCGAAGCTGTGCGACAACGCCAAGGCCGGCAATATCATGGTGATGACGGTGGCGCTCGACATGTCCTCGACCAGCTCGAGCGACCAGAAGGCGATGGCCGCGCTCAAGACCTGCTCTTCCGACTCCCGTTTCCGCAAGGATCCGACCGATCCCAGCAAGCCGGCCAAGTTGTTCTGGAACGCGACGGGCGCCACGCTGTCGGACAATTTCAAGGAAATCGCCAACGAGTTGTCGAACCTGCGGGTCGTCGGGTAAGGCACGGCTGGAGCAACGAACGGCGGCGGCAAGGCCTTGCCCGTTTTCGCGAAGCAGCGCACATCTTGGCCACTTCGCGGAGACCCCGATGCCCGACGCCGCCAATCATCTGACCTTCGCGCTGATCTGCCTCGGCATGGTGCTGACGCCGGGGCCGAACATGATCTACCTGATCTCGCGCTCGCTGTCGCAAGGGCCGAAGGCCGGGCTGATCTCGCTCGGCGGCGTGGCGCTCGGCTTCCTGTTCTATGTCGTGTCGGCGGCTTTCGGCATCACCGCGCTCATCTTCGCCGTGCCTTTTGCCTATGACGCGCTGCGCTTCGCCGGCGCGCTCTATCTGCTGTGGCTGGCCTGGCAGGCGCTCCGGCCCGGCGGACGCTCGCCCTTCCAGGTCCGCGAGCTGCCGAGGGACAGGCCGCGCAAGCTTTTCGTCATGGGGCTGATGACCAACCTGCTCAATCCGAAGGTAGCGGTGCTCTATCTGTCGCTGTTGCCGCAGTTCATCAATCCGGCCAAGGGCCATGTGCTGTCCCAGCTTCTGGTGCTCGGCGTGACGCAGATTTCGATCAGCCTCACCGTCAACGCGATCATCGCGGTGACGGCCGGTTCGATCGCCGCCTTCCTCGCCGGACGTCCGTTCTGGCTGGTCGTCCAGCGCTGGATGATGGGCACTGTGCTGACAGCCTTGGCACTCAGGATGGCGACCGAGGCGCAACGCTAGCCGTCGACCCAAGAACGCGGCCGTCTCCTACATCGGACGGCGCACGGGCCGGATCTGCTCCGGCTCGACCACCTTGCGATAGAGGTGCCAGGTCGCGTGGCCGAGGATCGGCATGACGATGGCAAGCCCGGCAAAGAGCGGGATCGAACCGACCACCAGCAGCACCGCGACCGTCAGGCCCCAGAGCGTCATCTGGAGCGGGTTGACCATCACCGCGCGAGCCGAGGTCTCGATCGCCGAGACGGCGCCGACATCGCGGTCGAGCAGCAGCGGGAAGGCAACGACCGTGGTGGCCAAGACCACAATGGCGAAAACGAGGCCGACGGCGTTGCCGACGAGGATCAGCGTCCAGCCCTTGCCGGTCGTCAGCACGTCGCGCAGGAAGGCGCCGACCGAGGCGGGCGGCTCCGTGCCGAACAGGCTGGTGTAGAGAGACTGCGCGGTGAACAGCCACAAAAGGAACAGAGCGAAGAGCAGGATGCCGATGACAGCGATCGACGGCAGCGCCGGCGAATGGCGGGCGTCGAGCGCATGCCGCCAGTGGGTGTTCATGCCGAGCTCGCGCCGGCGGCTGATCTCGTAGAGGCCGATGGCCGCGAACGGACCGATCAGCGCGAAACCGGACATCAGCGGATAGACGAGCTGGATGGCGTTCGAACCCGAGCTCCACTGCGTCAGGATGAGGCCAACGATCGGGTAGACCAGGCACAGGAAAACATAATGCGACGGCTTGGCCCAGAAATCCTCGGCGCCGAGCTTCAGCGCATCCCAAAGATCCGAAGTGGAGACGCGTCGCACCGTGGGCTGCACATGAGCCCCGTACGCGTCCGCCATGACATGAAAACCGGCCATAACCCTCCTCCGTTTTATATCGGGGGCGGTCACCGCCTGGGTGGCCGCCCGTGGCTGCCACTTTCAAGAACGCCGGGATGATACCCGATCTTCCGGGAAAAGTCGCCGCTTCACGCGATTTTCATCGCCTGCCCGGCAAAAGCCATGATCGCCGGTATCAGAGGCCGGATGAGCATCGCCATCACAGCCCTCCCCGACCTGAACCGTCGTTTTCTGCTCAAGGCCGCCGGCCTTGCCGCGCTTGCCGGCATCGCGGCCTGCAGCACCGTCACGGTGCCGACGGGCGAAGGCGCCGGCGTCTCCTCGTCCGCCACGGCGACGCTGGCCGGTCTTCGCGCCTCGGCCGGGCTGCCGGCGCTGGCTCCCGACACGCAGCTCGAACAGGCGGCGCTGCAGCAGGCCGGCTATATGGCATCGCGCGAACGCATGAGCCACACCACCGGCTGGGGCAAGGATTTCGCCTCGCGCATGAAGGACAATGGCGTGCGCGGCGCCGCGGCCGAAAACATCGCCGAGGGCCGCTTCGACCTTCAGAAACTGTTCGACATCTGGATGCATTCTGACGGCCATCGCCGCAACATGCTCGATCCGGATTTCAGCCGCTTCGGCCTCGCCTATGTGCGCGACGGCCGTGATCCGGCGCTGCGTTACTGGGCGCTGGTGCTCGGCCGATAAGCCGCCCGTCTTCTTGTTTGGCGCATGCCGTTATCCCGATAGCGCTGCACTTTTTTTGGGCGACATGCATCACTTCGTCGTCGCTTTGAACTTGCCCATAAGATAAGGCCCGGAGCGCACCGGCCCGTATTTCGGCGCCTCGCCCTGGGCCAGGCATGCCGCCAGAACCGTGATCTCGGCGTCCCAGTTCGGCTGGTGGAAGAAGGCCATCGATTGCCGGCGATCCTTGCCGCCCTCTTCCGCCGGCGGGTTGACGACACGATGCACGGTTGACACCCAACGGTCGTTGGTCCAGCGCGCCATCAGGTCGCCGATGTTGATGACGAAGGCGCCCGGGATCGGCGGCACCTCCGCCCAGTCGCCGTCCGGGGTGACGATCTGAAGTCCGCGCGACCCCGGCTGCGGCAACAGGATGGTGAGGCTGCCATAGTCAGTATGGGCGCCGGCGCGGATCTGGCCCGGTTTTGGCGCGACATGCTGCTCGGGATAGTTCAGCGCCCTCAGCGCGCTGATCGGCGCATCGAGAAAAGTGTCGAAATAGGTCTCCGGCAAGCCAAGCGCGGTTGCGAAGACCCGCATGATCCGCAACGCCAGATCCTCAAGCGCCGCGTAATAGGCTTTCCAGGCTTCGATGAAACCCTCGGGGGCCGCGGGCCAGATCGTATCGGCGTAGCAGAAGGCGAGCGCCTCCGGGTCCTTCATGCCCGGCGGGACGCTGAGAGGTCCGCCATTGAAGCTCTCCTTCAAGTCCGGCGGCGTGTCGAC